>CAMNGU010000034.1 GCA_946538525.1 uncultured Lachnospiraceae bacterium | reverse complement strand
TAAAGCATCTTCGCAAGATAATAAACCGCCGCGTCCGGATCAGAACCTCTCATGGACTTTATAAAAGCGGAAATTATATCGTAATGATTATCACCGTCTTTGTCATATCTTATAGCTCTTCGCTGTATACATTCTTCAGCAACTGAAAGGTCAATCACGATCTTCCCATTTTCACTACGCTCGGTAGATAAGATTCCCAGCTCGACCGCATTAAGAGCTTTACGGGCATCACCTTCAGAAACCCCTGCAAGAAATTCTATAGCGTCATCTGTAATCTCAGCATTAAAGCTCCCCATTCCCTTCTCAACATCATATACAGCTCTTCTAATAAGCTCTTTTATATTATCAACGCTAAGAGGTTTAAGCTCAAACACCGTGGATCTTGAAACAAGAGCGCTATTTACCTCAAAATAAGGATTCTCAGTTGTAGCACCTATAAGAATAACAGTACCATTTTCCACATGCGGAAGAAGGAAGTCCTGCTGAGATTTATTGAAACGATGTATCTCATCAATAAACAGTATGGTCTTCTTGCCATACATTCCCATATTGTCCTTCGCCTTTTCCACCACCGCTTCCATATCCTTCTTTCCAGAAGTGGAAGCATTCAACTCCTCAAAGACAGCACTGGTTGTATTAGCTATAACCATAGCAAGTGTTGTCTTTCCTGTTCCAGGTGGACCATAAAAAATAAGAGAGCTAAGCTTATCAGCCTTAATAGCTCTGTAAAGAAGTTTCCCTGGAGCAAGGATATGCTCCTGCCCAACAAATTCGTCTAAAGTTTTTGGTCTTAAACGACTAGCAAGAGGAGCTTCTTTTCGTTGCTCCTCTTGTCTCATGTAATCAAATAAATCCATATATTTATCTTTTCTATGTTTATTACTATTTTTTCTAGTTTTATTTCTAGTTATAATTACAGATATATTTAAATCAATATAGAAATCTTATTAGGTCTCAATAAGACCAAGTTTCTTAATAATAGCATCAAACTTGACTATATCAATTGGTTTACAGATATAATCATCATAATCATTACTTGCATAAGCAGCATCAAAATCCTCATCAAGAGCTGAAATCATAACAACCTTACATCTTGATATACGAGGAATACCAAGTTTCCTCTCAGCATCTCTGATAGACTGAAGGGTTTTATAACCATCAATCTTTGGCATCATAATATCAAGACAAACTAAGTCAAATTCCTTCCCCTCAGAAACTGACTTTACAAACTCGTCTACTGCTTCAATCCCATCTGTAGCTAGAATAACCTCACCATATCTTGAAAGAAGTTTTGATAAAAACTTTCCACTGGCAATATCATCCTCTGCAACTAAAACTCTCATAACACACCTCTCCTTATATCTCAGTTTTTTATAACTGTAAGATTCATATAAATACTATATTTCTGTATTTTTTTGCTTTGTATATTTATTATTTTATTTTTTTAATTTATTTTTTTAGTTATTTTTTTTAGTTATTTTTTTAATTTATTTTTTTATAGTAGAAATCCACTTATCAAATAATATTTTGATTTCATCTTTATAAGATTTTCTTCTCTGCATCACTCGTCTGTTAAGTGAACATACTATAAATATTCCCAAAAGCATATCAGCCAGCATTTCAGGAGTATAAATATCAATTATCTCTCCATTTTTTAGAGCGCCTTCAAATAGTTTTACAATTCCCTCTCTTCTATCTTTGTAGCTCTGTTCTGTAAGCTCTCTTGTATAAGTATTATGTAAAAGCTCCTCATACTGTAGCATTATGGCTGATAAAGAATAGTAGCTGTTGTAATACGAACCGTATGCATCAACATAATAATATATTCTTTCGATATAGCTATCTTCTCTTGAATCAAGAGTTTTAAATATTAGTTTATCGAATTTGAAATATGTAACAACTACTTCCCTTAGAATTTCATCTGTATTTGAGAAATATTTATATATCATCATTTCACTTAGATTGGTACGCATGGAAATGTTCTGAATTGTGAGAAGTCCAAGACCAGCATCACTTATCAGATCTATAGATGCAGCAATAATCCTATCTCTTGCTGATATAAAATTTTCTGACAAAATACACCTCCTAACCCCTTTATCACATACATTATTATTTTATTTCCTTAGTGTTTCTTTGTCAATGAAAAAGAGCGGGTCCCCTGCCCTCTAATTAGAAAAAGAGCAGGCTATCTAGCCTGCTCTAAAGGTTTATGAATTATTTTAGTACCAGAAACTGGCATTAGTGTTATATTAGTTAAAATCTCGAGTATTAAAAACTAGTCATTTACAACAACAACATTAATAGCCTGTAAGCCCTTGTCACCCTCAGTAACATCAAACTGAACTTTCTGATCATCCTTGAGAGTTTTGAAGCCTTCCATAGCTATTCCAGAAAAATGAACAAATACATCATTTCCCTGCTCATCAGTGATAAATCCATATCCTTTTTTTTCGTTGAACCATTTTACTGTTCCTGTAGCCATTTTACTGCCCTCCAATATTATTACGATTTACATATCGTATCACGGATACCCCATATTAGCAATTTACAAAAGGCTTAATTCATAAAGTAACAACTTGTTATTTGAAAAATGTGTAAAATAGCTTAATGAATTAACACTTATAGTTATTCCGTTTCAAATAGTATAAGATTATCCGCTTCATGATCATAAAAATAGAAATTGCTGGATAAAAACTCTCTACTATCTAGTATAAACCCATTAATCATATCTATATTTCGGCGAATCACCATCACCCTTTCTATCCCACAGCTCTTTCCAATAATGAAAACTTCATGAGTATTAGCAGGAATAACATAAAAGTCATCACCTATTTCTTCATAGATAAATCTGTTGATATTTCTATAACTAAGTATAGAAGCACCATATACCAAACTTTTATTGGTAATAAAAAAGGCCGGACAATAATCCTCGTCCTCGTCCTCATCATAATTCTCTACATAATCTGATGCTTTTATAAGCATAGGCTCTAGATAATTCTCAGCATTACTCAGCGCCATTTCAAAAAGCTCATCCTCAGATATGCCAAGAATATTCAAGTCTTCATATGTAACATCTCGAAATGATAATTCATCCGTACATATATCCGAAATATCATTAGGGGAATATTTAATAATCTGAACCACATCAAGAAACTTTCTATGGGGCATATTTTCCAGCTCCGACCTATAGAAGTCATAATTCTGCAGTGAAACAATAAAATGAGGGCTCTCATATACATTTTCAGCATCAAAATGCTTCAAATCACGAGGAACCCAATCGTTAGAAAAATCATCTAGAAAATTTGAATTTGTATTATTTGTCATCATATTTATCTCCTTTTCAGCACTTAAAATCTTCAGCACTTAAAATCAGTTTTAAAAATCCAGCTCTTAAAATCAGCTTTTGATTTTTTTGCTTGATAAATTCAATAAATATGAATATTTGAAAGATAGGTATTTTTAATTGTATCAAAAAAAGTCTCGTTGTCAATAACATAACGAGACTTTTCTATAACTCTTATTTGTTCTTAAGATAATCCTGAAGAAACTCAACAACTGTTTTCATTTCCTCATCAGTTCCTATAGTAATTCGGAGGCGATTATCTATTCTTGGAAGATTAAAGTATCTAAAATAAATCTTATTCTTCTTAGCCGCTTCAAATATTTCCTTTGCAGGAACCGACTTATGCTCAGGAAAAACAAAGTTAGTTGAAGAATCAGGAAGACTAAATCCAAGTTTTCTAAGTTCATCAGTGAACCAACTTCTTGTATCCACTATCTTTTTTATAGTAGTTCTAAAATATTCCTCATCCTTTATTACTGCACTCCCCAGCTTAATAGAAGGATAATTCATTGTATATGAATTATATGAATATTTAACATCATTAAGATACTTGATAAGAACTGGATTAGAAACTGCATAACCAACTCTAAGTCCTGCAAGAGATCTGGACTTCGAGAATGTCCTAACCACCACAAGGTTATCATACTTATCTATCAGATTGATAACCGAGGAACCTTCCTCAGCAAAATCAATATATGCTTCATCGATTATTATGATATTAGATTTATTTGCTTCAAGAATCTTTTCTATCTTATCTTTACCAAATAAGATGGAGGTTGGAGCATTTGGATTAGGTATAACCACTCCACCATTCTCCTGAAGATAATCCTCAACACATATTTCAAATGAATCATCAAGAGCTAAAGTTTTAAATGGAATATTAAGCAGTTCAGCCCACACTGGATAAAATGAGTATGTAATGTCCGGGAAAAGGATTGGTTTTTCTGAATTAAAGAATGTCATAAAGCACATGCCCAGAACATCATCAGAACCTACTCCTACAAAAACCTGATCACGGCCAACTTTATGATAATCAGCAAGCTCATTTACAAGTTCTGTAGCTTTCGCATCAGGATATTTCTTAAAAAGATCTGTTGAAAGATCTTTCATAGCCTTCTTAATATCCTCAGAAGGTCCATATGGATTTTCATTTGTATTCAATTTTATAATACTTGGATCAGTAGGCTGCTCACCTGGAGTATAAGGCTCAACCTTTCTGATATTTGCTTCCCATGGGTAGTTCATAGTTTTTCCTCTTTTAAGTCTTTTTTAGCATAATTATTTAATCTTATCTATAAGTTCCCAGAACTTCATGCCATTAGATGCTTTAAATGTGATAACATCTCCTGACTCAAGATAATCACGAATATATTCTACAGCTTTTTCTCTATCTGTAAAGTGTACTGCAGGTATACAACTTACCGCATCTGATATATTCTTGCTCTCCTCTCCAATAGTTACAAGAAGATCGAGAGCAGGCTTTCCATCGCCTAATCTAAGTGTATTAATATATTCTCCAACCTCTTTATGGAAAGAAGCACTGTCTGGACCCAGTTCAAACATATCACCAAGAACAGCCACTCTGCGTCCAGTAACTGAAATATCCTTCAATACATTGATGGCAGCCTTCATAGAATCTGAGCTGGCATTGTAAGAATCGTCTATAATAGTAAATCCTTTCTCAGCTCCAATAATCTTCTGTCTAAGTCCCTGAAAATGTTCGAAGCTTTCAGCAGCCTTGGAAAGATCAAGTCCCAAGTGCTCCGAAATAGCCATTGCCACAAGGGAATTCAGTACATTATGCTTTCCAAGAGCACTTAGATTGACCAGCACTCTCTTATCACCATGTACAAATGTATAGGAATTAAATCCATTTTCAAATCTTATATTCTCTGCCACATAATCAGCATCAGACCTTGTACCATAGGTAAATGTCTTAACCGGAAGACTATCTTTGATTGCAAAAAGAAGTGGATCATCAGCGTTAAGGAAAGCGACGCCATTTTCATCCATTCTTCCTGTAATTCGAAGTTTTTCTTCTCTAATGCCTTCCTTAGTCTTTAGAAACTCAATATGAGCACTACCTATTATTGTTACAGCTGCAAGATCCGGCTTAGCCATAGCAGTAAGTCTATCCATTCCACCCGGCTCACTAATACCCATCTCGATTACTGCATAATCTGTAGGCTGATCCATAATATGAGAAAGCGTAAGAGCTACACCAATCTGGGAATTCATATTTCCATCTGTCGAAAATGTTGGCGCATTACTTCTTAATGCCGTTGTTATCATTTCCCTTGTTGTAGTCTTACCTACACTTCCTGTTACACCGATAACTTTTCCAGTATACCGGCTTCTTATATAACCACCAATCTTCTGAAGTGCATCCAGTGTATTATCCACATATATGTATGCAATATTTTCTGGCAGAGCATCTACTCCCGCCTTAGCTATAATGGTCTCTTCATCCTGTTCAACAAGAACAGCTTTAGTTTTATCAGTAACCTGTGGAACAAATTTATGAGCATCCACATTTTCTCCTGGAATAGCCACAAAAAGATCATGCTCCTGTGCTTTTCTTGAATCAACCACAAGATCCTTAATACTGTAATCAAGCAGCTCCTGCTTCTTATCTTCCTGGATTGTTCCTATAAGCTTACCATCTGTAATGGTTAAAATATCATTTACCGTTATATTATTCATCTTTATAAACCTGATTTCTATTTTATAATTATCTTGTGATTATCTTGTAATGATCTTATCGTAGAGTCCATCCACTTCTTCAATATAGATTTCTTCAATCTTTCCTGAATCTACCAGTGATGTAATCTTTGGATCAATTGGAAGTCTGGCTGTATTCGAGATACCAAACTTCTCTGCAACCTTATCCACTGTACTGCTTCCAAATATTTCATGAGTCTTTCCACAGTCAGGACATTTGAAGTAAGACATATTTTCAACCAGTCCCATAATAGGAATATTCATCATAGTTGCCATCTTTACAGCCTTTCCTACAATCATCTCAACAAGTTCCTGAGGTGATGTAACGACAATTATTCCATCCACTGGAAGAGACTGGAAAACTGTAAGTGGAACATCTCCTGTTCCAGGTGGCATATCAACGAACATTACATCGATATCTCCCCAGGCAACATCTGTCCAGAACTGCTGTACTGCACCTGCAATAACAGGACCTCTCCAGATAACTGGATCCTCTTCATTATCCACGAGAAGGTTTATAGACATAAGCTTTATACCTGTTCTTGTAACTGCCGGCATAATACCTATATCAGAACCATAAGTCTTCTGATGCACTCCAAAAGACTTTGGAATTGAAGGACCTGTAATATCCCCATCAAGGATTGCAGTCTTCATTCCTTTTCTAGCTGCGTCAACTGCAAGAAGTGAAGTCACAAGAGATTTACCTACTCCACCCTTACCACTGACAATTCCATATACCTTCTTAATATTTGAATACTCATTATGAACTTTCTGAAGTCCTTCAGGCATGGATCTTGCAAACGCTTTATCCATAGCCTCTTGTTGCTCTTTAGTTAATTCCTGATCTTCACTCATTTTATGCTCTCCAACTTTTTTGTATATATTTTCTCTTTTGATAATTTATTGTTTTAATTTATTTCTAAATACTCATTCTAAACAAAAACAGTGATATTCTACCACAATTCTTATTATTAGTGAAACTATTTCATAAAACTATTTCATAAAATATTAGTGATAGATTTTATTAAATGATGCCAAAAGCAGTTAAAAAATATCAAATCAAAGCAATTACCTTATAAAATTAAGTCCTAATCCAATCATAAATTTCTTTATGAAAATATATACATAAGCTATAATTAAGACTATAATTATACTGCAAATTTGGCTAAATTTTTATCAGCCATTCATTTATCATGTTAAGAATATAAATATAATACAAGAGGAAAAATATAAACTTATGGCTAAAGACGACAGAATTGTTTACATTATTGGACACAAAAACCCTGATACAGATTCCATCGCATCTGCAATCGCATATGCAAATCTCAAGAAAGAAACAGGACATCCCAACTATATCGCTGCCAGATGCGGAAATGTCAGCAGCGAAACTCAGTATGTGCTTGATCGATTTGGTGTAAAAGCACCTAAATTCGTTGGTGATGTTAGAACTCAGGTTCGAGACATGGACATGAGAAAGATTCCTTCTGTTTCTGCGGAAATGTCCCTTAAAGAAGCATGGAAAATGATGAAAGATAACAAAGTTGTTACCCTGTGTATCACTGAAGACAAACTCCTGAAGGGACTTATCACCACTGGTGATATCATGGAATCATACATGGGTGAATATAACGCCAGTACCATATCAGAAGCCCATACCAGCTATGTAAATATAGTAGATACCGTTGATGGTACTCTTATCGTTGGAGATATCGGCGATGTTCAAACAGAGGGAAAGGTTCTTATTGGTGCCGGAACGCCTGATGTAATGGAAGAATTTATCAAGCCTCACGATATCGTTATACTGGGCGACAGATATGAATCTCAACTATGCGCTATAGAAATGCAGGCTGACTGCCTTATCATATGTGCCGGAGCAAAAGTAACTCAGACCATCCAGAAATTAGCTGATGAAAAGGGATGCAAGATCATAACCACTCCACATGACACATTTACAGTAGCCAGACTTATATATCAGAGTCTTCCGGTTAGACATTTTATGAAGTCTGAGGATCTTTTAACCTTCAAACACGATGACTTTATTGAGGATGTTCATCCAATAATGGCCACCACAAGACATCGCTATTTCCCTATAGTTGATTCAGCTGGAAACTATAAGGGAATGGTCAGCCGAAGAAACTTCCTGGCCGCCGGCAAAAAGAGAATTATACTTGTGGACCATAATGAACAGTCTCAGGCTGTAAATGGTATGGAAGATGCAGAAATTCTTGAGATCATCGACCATCACAGACTCGGCACTGTCGCAACATCAAAACCGGTTTATTTTAGAAATATGCCACTAGGTTCAACCTGTACTATCATTTACTTGATGTATCTGGAAGCAGGAATAGATATATCTCCTCAAATGGCCGGACTGATGCTTTCAGCGATAATCTCTGATACTCTTCTATTCAGATCACCAACCTGTACGGATATGGATAAAAAAGCGGGAACTGTATTAGCCACTATTGCAAATGTAGATCCAGAAGAATTAGCCAAGAGTATGTTCACAGCCGGAAGCGATTTAGGAAGCAAAACTCCTGACGAGATCATCCATCAGGATTTCAAGAAGTTCAGTGTCGGAAAGACCAATATCGGAATCGGTCAGATAAGCTCAATGGACAACAACGAGCTGTCACACATAAAGGACGCTACTCTTCCTGAACTTGAAAATACAGCAAAGAAAGATGGACTGGACATGGTATTCTTCATGATGACAAATATATTAAAAGAATCCTCTGAAGTAATATTCTACGGACAGAAAGCTGAGGTAATTCTTGAAGCAGGTTTCAATGTAACCTCTAGAAATCACCACTCCGTCACTCTTCCTGGAGTTGTTTCAAGAAAGAAGCAGATGCTTCCTACTATAATTAATACACTTAATCAATAATAAATCAAAAAATCGCAAAATGTTTTTGACACCAATAACACAAAATATTATTATAAAAGTTAGAAACTTATAATTTAGTTTTTGCATTTATAAACCAGTGTTTATATGCGATTTTGCATATGTATTTATTATTAGAAAGGAAATCGATATGGAAATAGAGAGAAAGTTCCTCATAGACAAGATACCATTTAACATCAACGAACTTGAAAAACATATCATCTCACAGTGTTACATTTCCACTGACCCTGTACTTCGTATCAGAAGGCTTGATGATGAATATATTCTCACCGTCAAATCCAATGGCAGAATGGAAAGAATCGAAATAGAAAAAGAACTTACTAAACAGGAATATGAAGAGCTACAAACCATGGCTCATGGAAATGTTATCGAGAAGAAAAGATATATCATCCCTCTTACCGATTATGGCTATCCTGACCTTAAGGTTGAACTTGATATCTTCAGCGGACTTTTCAAAGGTCTTATAATCGCCGAGGTTGAATTCCCAGATAAAGAAAAAGCCAGCAGCTTTAGAGCTCCCGACTTCCTATCCCGAGATGTAACGATGGATGACAGATTCTTCAATTCAACACTAAGTACAATGAAACATAACGATATCGAAAATCTTATTAATAGTCTTAACTAAAATATAATCATTAAAATATTTTACTTAAAAAAACAAGTCACCTAATCAATCAAGTGACTTGTTTTTGCTTTTATATTAATAAATCTTATATATCTTATTCTTCACCATTCATAAATTCATCAATATCTGGCATATGAGGCCCCATAGCCTTATGAATATTAACTACTGTGATAATAGCACCGATAATTGACGCAAGCAGTGAAGACACCACATACCCTATTCCTTCATTAATATTAACAAGTATTATACTAAATGTCTGAGCATAAAAGCTAAGTCGAAAAGCATCTTTTAAACTCATATCAAGTTTGACTACCTTCAAAAGACTAAGGGAAGATATAGTTAATAACACCGCCCAAACAAGATACTTCAAACCTTTAAAAATCGAAATACCCACATATGTTACAAATAGCATGATATAGAATAAAGGAATCATTTTAACTAATAGATCATTGTTAAAGCCTTCAGCAAAAAGCATCTGATTGTTATAAGAATAAATCTCATTATAAGAGTTTTTATCTTTAATATCTGTAATACTAACCATCTTGGTATATTTACTACCAATCGCTACATAGATGCCCTCTTTATCAAAGTCTTCAAATTTAAATCTATCTATGTCCGTATTAATAAGAATAGTACCCTTAGATATATTCATCTTAAATTGCTTGTCCGCTTTCAAAACTCCATCCTTCATCTCAAAGGCTGGAACCTTCGTCGTAAAAAGATTTGTAAATCCGCCGAAAGATGCAACCTTAGAAACGCAAGGTGCACCAAATGACACCAAGCCAGCAAATAGAGACAAAAATATCACATAAGCTACAAACTTTGCAGTACTTGTTTTTATACTTGTAATAGCCAGTTCTCTCGTCCTGACAAGGGATGTCATAAAGATATCCATGACTGTAAGCTTTTTATCTGGTTTTAAGTTATTCTTTTTAGCAATTGAATCCATCAAATATTATCCCTCTTTAAATACTCTTTATTTATTATGCTTCTTTATTATGCTTTTTTATTTTCTTTCTTTTTTACTCAGTCTATATATTTGATATATTATGTCTTGATAAAGCTTAATAGTCAAGTCAATTATAGTATTTTAAGGTAAACTTAAACTAATAGTTTAATCCGAAAACTAAATATTCTTACTCTCCAACCTTATCCATATCAAACTTATCCATAAGATTGATCATCTCGATTGCACCAAGAGCACAGTCATATCCCTTATTTCCAGCCTTTGTACCAGCACGAACAACTGCCTGCTCAATAGTATCAGTTGTAAGAATACCAAACATTACAGGAAGCTCTGACTCAAGGCTAACCTGTGCAATACCCTTACTTACCTCAGCACATACATAATCATAGTGGCTTGTCTCTCCACGAATTACTGTACCAAGACAGATAATAGCATCATAAAGACCAGTCTTAGCTGCTTTCTTAGCAATAACAGGAATCTCAAATGCACCTGGAACCCAAGCAACATCAATATTCTCATTTAAAACATCATGTCTTACAAGTCCATCAACAGCTCCATCAACCAGCTTTGATACTATAAACTCATTAAAACGAGATGCTATAATACATATTCTCACATTATTCTTAGCTACTACATTTCCTTCGATTTTCATTATATTATCCTCCTTGAAAAACCTCTTTTTAAAAATCTCTCTTTAAAAATCTCTCTTTAAAAATCTCTTTATAAAAATCACTTTTTAAATTTTTTAAAACTAATTTTAAAATACTTATTTTAAATATCTCTTTTATTTATATTAAAAAAATTTACTCTATACATCATTAAGAATATGACCCATCTTCTCTTTCTTTGTCTTTAGATAGAACATATCATAAGCTGAAGGCGCAATCTCAATCGGAACTCTTTCAACTATATCAAGATTGTAACCCTTAAGACCATATACCTTCTCAGGATTATTGGTAAGCAGCCTTATATTTCTAATTCCAAGAGAAACAAGAATCTGAGTACCTATTGTATAATCTCTAGCATCAGCAGGGAAACCAAGCTCTATATTTGCTTCAACTGTATCTCTACCCTGATCCTGAAGTGCATAAGCTCTAATCTTATTGATAAGTCCTATACCTCTACCTTCCTGTCTCATGTAGAGAAGAACTCCTCTTCCTTCCTCTGCGATCTTCTTCATAGCCGCATCCAACTGCTGGCCGCAATCACATTTAGCAGAGCCAAATGCGTCTCCTGTAAGACACTCTGAATGAACTCGCACAAGTACTGGTTCCTCTCCAGCAATCTCGCCCATAGTAAGCGCCACATGATGCTCACCATTCAGTTTATTTATAAATCCGTGGATTATGAAGTCCCCATATCTGGTTGGAAGTTTTGCCTTTGTTACTTCCTCAACAAAAACCTCGTGTTCTTTTCTATATTGAATAAGCAACTCGATTGTTGAAATCTTAAGGTCATGGTCCTTGGCAAACTTTAAGAGATCATCAAGTCTAGCCATGGTACCATCATCATTCATTATTTCGCAGCAAAGGCCAACCGGCTTGCATCCAGCCAACTTACAGAGATCCACAGTAGCCTCTGTATGTCCAGGTCTCTCTATAACTCCGCCCTTCTTTGCAAGAAGAGGAAACATATGTCCCGGTCTTCTAAAATCATCCTTTGTGGAATTATCATCAGCGAATTTTCTTGCTGTAAGACCTCTCTCAACAGCAGAAATACCAGTGGTTGTATCAACATGATCAATAGATACAGAGAAAGCTGTGGCATGATTATCTGTATTCACAATACACATCTGTGGCAGATTGTACTTATCACTATAAATACCATCCATCGGCATGCAGATAAGTCCTCTAGCATATTTTGCCATAAGATTTACATTTTCAGTAGTTGCGTGCTCTGCAGCAAAGATGATATCGCCCTCATTTTCCCTCTTATCATCATCAAGGATAACAACAGGTTTTCCTAATCTCATATCCTCTAGAATTTCTTCTATGGAATTGAACTTTGCGTTTGTTTCTACATCATATGACATATTTTTTGTCCTTTCTGAAACATATATTTATACTATAATTTTATAAAAATCCACTGCCCAGAAGAGTTTCCATAGTTAGTCCGCCCTTCTTTTCTTCCGTTTTCTTATTATCGTCAGTATCCAGATCAGCATCAGAATGAGTCAGCAGTTTCTCAACATATTTCCCTATAACATCATTTTCCAGATTCACTATATCCCCCACTTTTTTAGATAAAAGTGTTGTCTCTGAAGCAGTATGAGGAATAACTGAAACCTTAAATACCGTTTCATCCACATATGCCACTGTCAGGCTTATTCCATCTATAGCTATGGAGCCCTTTTCGATAATGAATCTAAGGATTTTCTTATCAGCCCCAATTTCAACCCAGACTGCATTATCCTCTTCCTTAAAGCTCTTTATGACACCAGTCCCATCAATATGTCCAGAAACTATATGCCCGCCAAATCTGCCTCCAGCCAACATAGCCCGTTCCAGATTCACCTTACTTCCAACTTTTAATGAACCCAGAGAAGAGCGACGAAGTGTTTCAGCCATAACATCGGCTGTAAATTCATTTCCCTTTATCGTTCTGGCAGTTAGACATACACCATTTACAGCGATACTATCTCCAACCTTAACATCCCCCATAATCCTGGAAGAATAAATGGTAAGTATAGCTGAAGATGCACCATGGCTGATGCCCTTTACTATTCCAATGTCTTCTATGATTCCTGTAAACATATGTAATCCCTTATTTTTTCCAACTAATATTCCTGACTATAATTCGTAACTATTATTACCGACAAATATTCGAAAATATTGTTCCTGACCATTACTCCTGACTAGCTTTTATATATCTCGCGTATATATCTCCATCTATATTTTCAAGCTCTTTCAGTTCAAAATATTTAGCCAAATCTATGGACTTAATGCCCTCACCAGCAACTGGAGTTTTGGCATTGGTTCCTCCAAATACCTTTGGTGCTATGAAGGTCCTTACTTCATCAACATAACCATTACTAATCATGCTCCAAGCAAGAGTACCGCCTCCCTCAAGAAGCACACCATCAATATTCATCTTACCCAACTGCAGCATCAGCTTATCCAGACCAACCTTTCCATTTTCATCTGCAGGAATAAGAAGTGTACCAATCCCCATATTCTTCAGTTCTCTAATCTTCTCACGGTTTTTCTTCTCATTTTCAGCTAGAGAAGCTATATATGTTCTAGCCTTATCTGCAGTCTGAACCACCTTTGAATCAAGCGGAATCCTGAGCTCTGAATCCAGGATTATTCTGATCGGATTTCTATACAAATGCCTATCTTCTGATTCATTATCCTGATTATTCTCCTGATCATTCTCCTGATCATTCAGGTGACAAAGAAGGCTAGGATCATCTGAAAGTACAGTTCCGATTCCAACCATTATGGCACTGAATTCATTTCGATAAGCCTGAACCATATTTCTTGAAGACTCATTGGAAATCCACTGACTTTCACCTGTTTCAGTACATATCTTTCCATCCATTGTCATGGCATATTTATATATTACATAAGGTATTTTCTTTGTTATAAAATGAAAGAACACATAATTCATTTTATCGCACTGTTCTTTCATACAGCCAGTTACAACTTCTACTCCAGCCTGTCTAAGAGCCCATATTCCATTACCTGACACCAATGGATTAGGGTCATTAGAACCAACATATACTCTCTTAATTCCAGCATCTATAATCGCTTCTGTACATGGCGGCTGTTTACCTGTATGCGAACATGGTTCCAAAGTTACATACATCTCTGCGCCGTATATATTATTGCCTCTTTTTATAGCATCTGCTATAGCCTGTCTCTCTGCATGAAGTTCACCATATTTCGCATGGTATCCTTCACCCATAATGCAATCATCCTTAACTATAACTGCACCAACTAAAGGATTTGGATTAACCGCCCCAATCCCTCTTGAAGCCAACTCAATAGCTCGCTCCATATATATTCCGTTATAACTCATGATGTCATCTCCTATCTCACAAAAACGCCCTGCATATAAAACACAGGGCGTCATGAAAATCATTTATAAATGCAACTAAATGCATTCTTTTATCTCTCTCATCCAGACTATACTGTCGGCTCTTGAATCAAACAAGATCTGCCTATGTAACAACAACTTGGTTGATACATTTGGCTCGCGGGCTATACCGCCGGTCGGGAATCAAACCCTGCCCCGAGAAAATATTTAATTTTGTATTTTAAAACTACTTCTTATCACCAGATTTATCTGACTTTGAATCAGAGTTGCTGGAGCTCTTATCATCATCTGCTTTACCGATAGACAGGAATCCACCTTCTGTAGCATGAAGCATAGCTGCAAGACCGATATTTCTTCTTGAACCATCTTCTGAGATGTAAATCTCACCAGTCTCAACAAGAGACTTAGCAATCTGGATAACTTCATCCTTGAACTGAATCATCTGACGACGGTCCTTAGATGAAAGTTTGAACAGATACTGGTTTTTAGAACTGATAAGAAGGATACTGAAGGAATGTACATTATCCTTCTGCTCTCTCATACCAGAACCAATCATTCTTGAGTTAGCGATAATAACCTCAGCACTATCATCAGGAAGATACTCTGAAAGAATCAGCTTGTAAATCTTCAGGTAATCCTCTTCAGTCTCAACCTTGATAGGAAGCTCAGCAACAGCAAACTCGATAACTGAATCTGCAATCTTGATAGTACCACCATCATCCTCTATAGTAGCTACTGAAGAACGAGGAACAATAAGTCTGAAGAACTTATTCTCGATAACTTTCTGATCTGACTTAGGTTCAACAATTACAAGATCAGGGAACGCTTTTTCCAGCTTGTTCATACAGATAATAGCTGCGTCATCACCGCTTTCAGCTGTCTCCATAAGTACATGATAAAGTTCTGTAATCTGTGGTGTACGATACTTAACCATAGAAACAATCTTATCAAGAGCTGGTTCATAAGCCATAGCAGCATTCTGAAGATAAAGCTGGATTGCTTCTTCCTCAGTAGCACCCTTCTCTTCTTTATATTCAATTACCTTGAAGAGGTTAACCTTATCAAAGTCTTCGAAATTATTATCAAACGCTTTCTCGAAATATTTAAGTGACTTCTTCTCACCCTTGAAATCAGGAAGTAATTCCTGTCTCTCATAAATCTTACCAAGCTCATAAGCAGCCTGTGTACTACCAAGTCCAAGAGCCTCAAGGAAAGCTTTCTCTATCTCATATTCATTTGCAATATAGAATATCTGTGCCTGCTTCATAAGAGCAACCTTAAGTGCTGTTGCAGCAGATCCAGCCTTTACAGCTCTCTCCCACTTATTAACAGCCCCCTGAAGATTCTCGCCCTTCAGATCCTTGATATCCTTAATATATGCATCAGCCTCAGTCACTCCATTTGCCTGAGCAATATTGAAGTACTTAAGCGCCTTTTCACCATCTCTACCAGATGAAAGAAGTCCGTAGTAATAGAATCTTCCAAGATAGAATGCAACTCTCTTATGTCCAAGTCTCTCAGCATCTTCATACCACTTAAGAGCCTTTGCATAATCCTTACGCTCCTGATCGAAAATGTTACCGATGAGGAACGCAAGGTCTGGATCCTTAGTTGCATCAAACAGCTGCTTTGCGTAGCTGATAGTTTTCTCAATATCACGATATGGTGAATCCTTATCGTAGTAAAGATCAATAAGAAGATATGAAGCCTTGATAGAACCAAGCTTAAGTGCCTGCTTAGCATTAGTCATGGCACCTTCATAATCCTCAAGGTAGTAACAGTAAACAGCCTCGCTGTAATACTGATTATCCTTACGGTTAAGACTCTGGTCACTTACACGAGTAGGATTTACGAATGCAAATGAGTTAGCTGTCTCGAAGATAATCTCCTCGTACTGCTCAATGATCTCCATTGTAGCACATACGAATCTCATACATGCAAGACGGCGTCCCTGATAGAATGCAAATGTAACGATACCTTTATTCATTTCCTTATGATAGAAAGTTGTACAGATACCATCAGCATACTCTGTGATATAGGACTTAAGCTGAAGCTCTTCATCAAAAGCATCATTGCAATATCTCAGGTAATTCTCAAGAGTTTTCTTAGACTCTCTTGGGATACTGTCATAACTTACATACATTTCGAAATCCTTGTATGTAAGGTTTGGTGCATAGTATTCTTCATCAGTCTCTTCGTTGATAGTCTTAACCCAGTCTTTAGGGAGCTTGTGGATATAACCATCAACCTGATTATGAACATATGTGTACTGATACTGAAGAAGTGCAGGATCGATAATCTTATATCTAGGTTCCTTACCCTTTTCCTTACGCTTCTCAGAAATCTCTGTATATAATTTATCTTTTTCTTCAAATTCAAGGGAATCTGTATGCTGGCTAGCGTACTCAACTCGGTCATATGCCTTCATAGCATTTTCATCACCCAAGTCTGATAACTGCTTGTACCAAGCCATAGCTCTATCCAGATCAACCGGGACAACAAACTCACTCTTGTTACCGTATTCATCAATACGGCAAAGTCCATTCTCGTAAATAGAACCAAGGTTCATATACGCAGACTTAACTCCAGCATTTGCTGCCTTCTCAAAAAGTGAAATAGCCTTTGTGAAATTCTGGGCTTCAAGGTACATCTTTGCAGCCTTGTATACCATTTCTGAATCATTTGAAAGATTGGTATATTTTTCAAGATATGAAGCAGCCTTATTGATATCCTTATCGATCTTTGAATTGCTATATTCTCCGTTTTCAAAGAACTCACTGAGAACCTTCAAAGCATCCAACCCCAGCTGCTTATATTGCTGATCATTAAAACCGGAATCTGATATTCCTTCCAAAATCTCAATAGCTTCAGCGCCATTTGCATTATCAAATAAGCTCATGGCCTTATCATATTGAAGCTCTACATTGCTCTTATTAGATTTTTTGCCTCCACCAAAAGTGGATGCTACTTTTTCTTTCAGGTTACTAAAAAAACCCATTACGCATTCCTCCAGATATAAGAGTAAACTTTAGTTTAGCTAGAATATTATAACATAAATGGAGTATTGTGGCAAACTCAAATATATTAATAACTTAAGCAAAAATATATATAATTATATATCTTGCTTAAGTACATAATACCAAATTAATTATACAGAAAACTCTATATAATCAAGAAATAAAACCAGAAATTTTTAATTAGCTGAAGCAGGGTTCATATACTTTACGATTGCATTGATAGCATCATTCTCATCTGAACCTTCTGCTTCAATTTCAATCTCTTCATTATTGCAAAGACCAAGGCTCATCATGCCCATGATACTCTTAGCATTAATTCTTTTGCTACCGGAAATGAGATAAATGCTACTCTCAAACTGACTGGCAGTCTGAACTATTTCTGCAACTGGTCGTGCCTCGTTAAACTGAGGGATATTTACTGTAAATTTTTTAGTTGACATAATCTTTCTCTCCTTAACTAGAAATACAAAACCTTATAAAAAAACTATTTCTACTCCCACAAGCCATAATCCCACTTATAGCTTTATTCTGCCGGACCTTATATCCTCAGCCAGCTCACTGATCTTCTTAAATCTGTGATTAATCCCAGATTTACCAAGAGGCGGGTTAAACTGTGCACCAAGATCCTTCATGGATAGATCGGGGTAATTAAGCCGAACCTCAGCCACTTCCCTTAGTCCACCCGTCAGATATTCAATACCGACAGTATTAATAATATATTTTATATCCTCTACTTGTTTCGCAGACGATTTAGCTGTCTTAGCCATGTTAGCTGCATCGCAGTTAACTTCTCTATTTATGGAATTCCTGATATTCTTAACAATTCTGATATTCTCAAATTCCATCAACGCATTCGATGCTCCCATAACACCAAGCAGGTCAGAAATGGAATCCCCTTCTTTGATATATACCAGATATCTGTCTTTATGAACCACCGAATTGGCCTTTATATCAAGAAAACCAAGTATATCGCAGAGCTTGTCAGCCGCCTCTTTAGTAACAGCAGCTATCTCCGTTTGATAAGATTTCTCCGGTTCCACCATAGAACCACCAGCAAGAAATGAACCTTTAAGATAAGCCTTCTTACAGCAGCCCTTCTGAATCACTATCCTGTCACAGGAAATCCTATCATGCTTTTTCTGACTCTCATCACTATCAGCCACATAAGGCTTAAGCTTACATTTCAGGAACAACTCTTCGATGTCATTTTCATTTTCAAGCAATAACTTTCTATGATGTAACTTCTGATTATTCGAATATTTAATTGACTCTATTCTATCTGACGGAATGTCAGTTACTATCTTTATCAGCTTAAGTATATAAGCTTCAAGCTCATCATTCTCAACTCTTATGGCCAGTCTCTTACTGTCGTCAGTATTATATCTGCCACAAATCGTAATATATCCAGCCAAGAGCGCAATCCTACAATGCAGACTCTTGGGAAATGAACCAAGAAGCTCATTCTTCATATCATTACTAAAGGACATTTAAGCTTCACCCTTTACATATGTATCATTAATTATGTCTCTATGGAATACTCTAAATGAATACGGAAGATCTTTCATCCTATCATACAGCTCATTTGCAACTGTAACGGACCTATGTCTTCCGCCAGTACAGCCTATGGCTATAACAAGTTGATGTCTATCTTCCTTCTCAGTATTCTCTTTAACAAGAAATGTCATCATCTGAGCAAGCATTTTCAAAAAGTCCTTACTCTCATCAGTAGACATTACATAGTCCCTTATTTCCTGATCATTTCCCGTCTTCCTGCGAAGATTCTCTTCATAATATGGATTAGGCATAAACCTAACATCAAAAACATAATCTGCATCCTGAGGAATTCCGAACTTATAACCAAAGGACATAATAGTTACGATCATGTTGTTGTAGTCTTTGTCATTAGCAAAGATTTTCAGCACTTCCGACTTCAGTTCTCTAGTCAGAAGCCCGGTTGTATCTATCTTATAATCTGCAATACCCTTCAGGAAATCAATCCTGCTGCGCTCTTCTTCAATGCCGTCATTCAGCTTTCCACCCTTTGCCAGTGGATGCTCACGCCTTGTCTCTTTATACCTCTTCACAAGGGTCTTATTGGAAGCATCAAGATAAAGCACTTCATAATTAAACTTCTCTTCTCTAAGAGTATTAAGTATATCGCTTAGATCACCAAGAGCCTCACCACTCCTGATATCTATACCAATTGCAACTTTATCGTTATTGAATTCCATATCACTGGACAATTCAACAAATTTCTTAACAAGAGCCACTGGGAGATTATCAACACAGAAATATCCTGTGTCTTCCAATGCCTTAAGTACCGTTGATTTACCGGCACCACTCATCCCCGTTACAATTACGAATCTCATTACTTCTCCTTAATGACATCAAATCACACTGTCAACTCATGCTGTTAAAAACTAAAACTCCCCAATAAGCTTAACTTCCGGTTCAAGAACCACATCAAACCTCTCTTTAACAGTACTCTGAACATTCTTTATAAGTTCATATATATCTGTTGCTGTAGCATTTCCATTATTGACGATAAATCCACAATGCTTAGGACTTACCATAGCACCCCCAACACTTGTTCCTGCCAGTCCGCTATCCATAATAAGCTTTCCAGCAAAATAACCTTCAGGTCTCTTAAAAGTAGAACCTGCACTTGGAAATTCAAGGGGTTGCTTATCTCTTCGTCTGGAATTAAAGTCATTCATTTTAAATGAAATCTCTTCCTTTTCTCCAGGAGTAAGCTCAAGAGTCACACCAACAATTATCATCTCTTCATCCATGGCGCGACTGTGTCTGTATGAAAAATCCATATCTTTATTCGTTAATGTTTTTCTTATTAAAGAATTAGTATTTAAAGATTTAGTATTATCTAAAACAATAACATCAACTTCCTTAACAACATCCACCATCTCACCACCGTAAGCGCCTGCATTCATAACTACAGCACCGCCAACAGTTCCTGGGATTCCGGACGCAAATTCAACTCCCGTAAGGCCATTTTCAAGAGCCTTATGAGAGATCGCCGAAAGCATAGCACCAGCTTCAGCCTTGATGATATTGCCTTCAACTTTGATGTTATCAAAACCCTTATCAATTATAATAACAGGGGTAGATATTCCCTTATCGGACACTAAAATGTTACTTCCATTTCCGAATATAAGTGGCTTTACCCCTTCCTCTAAGCATATATTAAGCACATTTTCAAGACCCTCAATGCTGAAGACCTTATAAACACGACTAGCAATTCCACCCGCTTTAAAAGTGCAATGATTAGCCATGCTCTCATTTTCTAATAGTTCATATCCATTCATATATATATCAGTTATCGACAGCTCGATAATCCTATTCTCAATATTTTAAATCAAAAATCCAACTATATTCTGTACTAAAATGTAACAGCACACTGTAATAGTACATTATAGAGTTGGATTTTTCAATTCACAAAAATAGTTAAAAAATCTACATTTTATGTAAATTCACTGTATATTTGTAACAATCTTAGATAACAGCTGCAGCTCCACCGAACATACCAGCATCATTTCCAAGGGTTGCAAGCTCAAAAACAGTATTGCGGCAAGCATGAAAAGCATACTGCTGGAAATACTTCTTTGTAGTATCAATAAGGATCTGTCCCGCTCTTGATACACCACCACCGATTACAAATGCATCTACATCCACAACACAGGCTACATTTGCTAGAGCATAGCCAAGTCTCTTTCCATGTTCTTCAACAAGATCAAGCGCAATATCATCTCCGCCTTTAGCAGCATCGAAAATTTCCTTAGCAGAGATATACTTAACCTCTCTAAGTTTTGAAGGCTTATCACTAGCCTGAAGAGCTCTGTTGGCAAGTCTTACAATACCTGTAGCTGATGCATACTGCTCAAGGCATCCCTTCTTACCACAGTTACAAGCATCCTGCTCATTAAGATCAATAGTCATATGACCAATCTCTCCACCAGCACCATTTACACCTGCAAGAATCTTTCCATTGATGATGATACCACCACCAACACCTGTACCAAGAGTGACCATAACAACATTCTGGTAGTCCTTACCACCACCCTGCCAGTATTCACCAAGCGCAGCCATGTTAGCATCATTTCCAACCTTTACAGGAAGACCAAGAAGTCCGCCAAGTTCCTCAGCGGCATTGAAAACTCCCCATCCAAGGTTTACACATTTTACAACTGTACCATCTTCTTTGACAGGACCAGGAACACCCATGCCGACACCCTTAACATCAGACTTGTCGATTCCCTTTTCCTCCATCTTTGCAGTAACTGAAGCAGCGATATCAGATAAAATGTAAGCTCCACCATCATCTGTTCTGGTTGTGATCTCCCACTTCTCAAGAAGCTCACCCTCAACACTAAAGAGTCCTATCTTTACAGTGGTTCCTCCGATATCAACTCCAAATAAATAATTTGCCATTTAGCTTTCCCTCCATTGTAGAATAAATAATATTAGAATAAAAAATTTTACTGATTTCCGGTTAATCCATTTGTTACACGGTTATACATTTCCTGAGCAGCATTGTAACCCATCTTCTTCTGTCTATGGTTAACGGCAGCTGACTCAACGATAATTGCCAGGTTACGACCAGGTCTGATAGGTATAGAATGATATACAATCTTATTGCCCAGGATTTCTGTATAGTTATCCTGAAGGCCAAGTCTATCGTACTTAGCATCCTTATTCCACTCTTCAAGCTTGATAACAAGATCAATCTGCTGAGATATCTTAACACACTCTACACCGAACATGGTCTTAACATCGATGATACCAATACCTCTAAGCTCGATGAAGTGACGGGTAATCTCAGGAGACTGGCCAATA
>CAMNGU010000033.1 GCA_946538525.1 uncultured Lachnospiraceae bacterium | reverse complement strand
TGAGAGACGATAAGGATAATATAGGTCTGACTCTTTTGTATGGAGATACATATAATGAAGGGATACCACTTAGAAAAGGTGGTAAGCTTCCGGTTAAGGAAAATGAGATAATTCTTAGTTACTTTACTGCAAAAAAAGAGGGTATAAAGATTGGAGATACCCTAACTATAGAATTAGAAGAATATGGTGAAGATAAGATAAGCACCAATAAGGTTCAGCGGGATTTTATAGTAACCGGGTTTTACGACATTATGGAAGGTGGAGAAGCGGGCGCCATAGCTGGCAGAGAATATTCAGGTGCTTCAAAGGATGTAACACTGGTTACTAACCTATTGATAGATGCCCCTAAAAAGGAAAAAAAGAGATATTTTGAGAAGTTACAAGAAATCTATGGTGATGAGACAATAGTTGCTCCTATAGATGTGTATAAGGATGGCATGGGCTATGTAACTGATATTGTGGACTATCTTAAGATTATCGTTACAATCCTAATGGCATTTGTTCTTATTCTTAATACCGGTCTTTATATGTCGGTTGATCTGGCACGAGAAACTCCTGGTATAGCCATGCTTAAGAGTGTAGGTTTCTCGAATGATGATATCAGGAGGTGGCATATGTTCCGTATGCTGATTATATTGGTCGTATCATTTATCTTAGCTTATATATTGGAATACACCGTTGTGAACCTATTTGCCCAGATGATCTTTCTGACCTTTGGTATAACTAGATTTCATTTTATTTCCAATCCTATTGAGGCATGTGTTATCATTCCTGGAATCGTATTGCTGATAGGATATGTGGCAATGAAGATATGCCTTATGAAGGTGAAGAATATAAATATATGGAACATTCGAGAGGATTAATATATGGAAACAGTGATCGATGTAAAGGGATTATGTAAGACTTATATAGTAAATAAGTACAGCAATAATGTACTGAGAAATATTGACTTTTCGCTTTTAGGTGGGGAATTCGTTACAATCATGGGGCCTTCGGGAAGTGGTAAGTCCACCATGCTTTATACGGTAAGTGGAATGGATAGAGCAACTTCGGGGGATGTGACATTCATGGGAAAATCCTACGGAGAGCTTAGTGATAAGGAGATGGCAAAGGTAAGACTGGTGAGTATGGGATTTATCTTCCAGCAGATGTACATGATGAGTAAACTCTGTATCCTGGATAATATCCTTCTGCCAGGTTATCATGCTGGGATTGAGAATAGAGCTAAGGTTAAGGAAGATGCGGAAATGCTTATGAGGCGCCTTGATATTATAGAGGTGGCAGATCATGCCATAACAGAAGTATCAGGTGGTCAGCTGCAGCGTGCCTGCCTTTGCAGAGCGCTGATCAATCATCCAAAGGTACTCTTTGCAGATGAACCTACAGGAGCTCTTAATTCGAAGAGCGCCAGTGAGGTTATGCGTGAATTGATAAATGTAAATAAAGACGGTACAGCAATCATGATGGTAACGCATAGTGCCCGAGTGGCGGCTGCCAGTGACCGGGTTATTTACCTCATAGATGGACATATCGAAGGAGAGATAGAACTGGGTAAGCTTAAGGATGAAGCGGATCTTACTCAGCGTGAGCATAAGTTAAATAAATGGCTGATGGAGCAAGGGTGGTAATGAAAAAGTCTTTTATAAAAAAATTAAATATTTTTCTGGCTACAGCTCTTTGCTTATTAACCACAGGCTGTGCATATAGTATGGAAACCTATAAAGATTTTCAGGGGGAAACTTCTTCTGTCAGTACTCTGGAACCTTCAGGGACTACCTTAAATAAGATAAGTTATGAGGGAGAGCCTGCAGAAAAGGAAGAGGTAGAAGCTACCTATGAATCTGAAGATGGATTATGTGTGATCGAGAAGAAACCTTCATATTATGAGGTGTTTCTGGATTATAGTGGTGGAGACTATAGAGCTGTAGGTAAGGCTTATGCCGAAGCGATTCGTAAACTGGATATAGATTTCTCTGCAGTATTTGAACCATTTATATATGAAAATGTAAAGACTGCATTTTCAAATCTAAATGGGGATTATAAGCCTGTAGAGGATAGGATTGATATCTTGATGGAGAATATCCCAAAGGATTATAGAGATGAGATGGAGGGCTTTGCCGAAGTATTGGCAGAGCAGGATAAGATAGGTCTGGAAAGTGATGGCTGTATCAGTTATTACGAAGCTCTTCTTATGCAGATAGTTCCTGACTGTCTCAGAGGTACCAGTTGTAACGCGCTTTCTGTCTGGGGCGAAAAGACAGTTTCAGGACAGAAGATAAACAGCAGGACACTGGAGTGGCAGCTGGGTAGTGAGAATCAGATGTGCCTGGCTCATGCGGTGGTGCATTACAATATGGGAGAAGGGAAGAATAGCTATGTGTCCTTCGCTGCTCTTGGGATGCTGGATATGCTTACAGGGATAAGTGACAAAGGTGTTATGGTAGGTATTCTGGATTCAGGTTCGGAAACTGAATATGTATGTGAAGGAAAAAAGTGTTATACTTATGAACTGAGGTATGCACTGGAACATATGTCCGATGCCAGAAGTATTGGAGAATATATGACTTCTGAAAGTAAGAACTTCACATTTTCTCACAATATTTTAATCACAGATGCTAAGGATTCTTTCGTGGCTGAGGATTGTGTGTACGAAATGGATGATCTAACGGATGAACAGCTTGAAGAAAAGGGTAATCCATATACCGCTAAGACAACCCTTAGGGATAAGGATACACCTCTTCTTGATGGAATAACCTGGGATAATCCGGACAGTATTGCAGTTGTAAATTCATTTGTTTCAGAGGGGGCTGATGACTCACTTACAGGTATAGGTGGTAACTATGTAAGATTTGCCAAATATAATGCCTGGGTAGGTGAGAAGGATAAGCTGACACTATCTGATGTGAAGGATATCGTTACTAGAGAGACAGTGGATATGGAGTCGGGATATCAGAAGCTTCATTCTGAAAATGTATTTCAAACTATCATTTATGATTACAGTACTGGTGATGTGGAAGTTACATTTACAGGAGCTGAGGGTGTGGTGAATCATCCAAAGTTTGTAAAGATAGATACTAATTTTGATTGAGGAATGGAAAGTGACAGACATTCTAATTATTGAAGATGATAATGAATTAAGAGGGCTGCTTGAAGATTTCATGGTGGCGGAAGGTTTTACGGTAAAAGCTTTTTCAACTGCAGAAGAAGGAATAGGATCTCTGGAAGATGAACTTTCCCGCCTGATTCTTCTTGATCTTATGTTACCAGGAATAGATGGCTTTGCGGCCTGCAGTTCCATAAGAGAGCATAAGGATATTCCTATCATAATGATGAGTGCTCGTAGTGATGACGAGAGTAAGCTGATGGGCTACAGGCTGGGAGCGGATGACTATATCGATAAGCCTATCTCAATCCAGATACTTACAGCGAAGATAAAGGCGCTCTTGCATCGTAGCGAGACAACTGTAGATGTGGAGGAAGAACTCCAGCATGAAAATATAACCATCGATTTAAGCAAGAGAGCGGTTTTTCGAGATGGAAATGAATGTGAGATCAGGGGCAAAATGTTTGACCTTCTGGTTTATTTCATGAGAAATAGAGGCAAGCTTCTCTTGAAGGATCAGCTAATTGAAGAAGTCTGGGGAGATGCTTTTGTGGAGCAATCCACACTAAGCGTGCATGTAAGGTGGCTCAGAGAAAGGATAGAGGAAGAACCGGAAAATCCAAAACTGATAAAGACAGTGTGGCGAAAGGGCTATATATTTGGTGACGAGAATTGAAGAGTGTGATTAAGGTAATCTGTATCATAACCATAATCTATCTGCTTCTTGGTTCGGCTGCCTTATATATTGCCAGAAGACATTTTAGAAAACTATACGGCATGCGCCAGGTGGTGATGAACCGGATTGTGCTGGATTATGAAGTAAAGGATTCTGGAGAAAAAGATTCTGAAGAACTAGACTCTGAAGAAAAAGACTCTAAAGAAAAAGATTCAGATTACAGATTCAATCTGGATGAATATCGCAGTGAGTTTAGTGGAAATGCAGTTCCGGATGAAGTCGAATTTATAGAACTGAGCAGGACTGCAGATTCGGGAGAAGCTACAGACAATAATATAGATAAAAAGCTAGGTAGAAATACCCAAAAGTCTGGTGGCTCAGAGTATGTGCGTCCTATATATGATACAGAGCAGAACCTGAAGGGATTCCTAAGGTTCGGATATAATTCAAGAGATATAAAGTTTACCGTAGGGATGGCAGGAGTGATTCTGCTCATCTCTTATTTTGGTTTAATACTATTTATTATCATAGGATACCGAAATGTGATAAAACCATTTAACACTCTTTCTGAGTATCCTGAGAGGCTTGCTAAGGGATATTTGGGTGAAGGTATACCTGAGAATAAGTCTAGATACTTTGGACGCTATATTTGGGGTATGAACATGTTAAAAGATGAGATGAGTTATAAGGACAAGACTCTGAATGCCATGGAGAAGGACAAACAGACTATGATCATATCCATAGCTCATGGAATCAAGACTCCTCTTTCGAATATAAAACTCTATGCAGAGGCTATAGAGCGAGGTATATATCATGAAGATAAGAAGCCAAATGAAAAAGATGCCGAGACAGCATTGAAGATCAGCGAGAATGCCGAAAAGGTTGAAATTCTTGTTAAAGAAATAATGGACAGCAGTGCAAAACCAGAGGTTGACATAAAGTCAGTGATAACTACATTCTATCTTGAGGAGATAGAGTACATAATCCGTAGGGAATATACGGGAAGGATGGAAATGTTACATATTCCATTTGAGATAAAATGCGAGAATAATCCTATGATAACCAGCGATAGGGATGGAATAGTCAGGATACTGTTTCAACTCTTGGAAAATGCTATAAAGTACGGCTCTGGTCAGGGGATTAGTGTATATATGGGAAGACAGGATGAGGATTTATTGTTCAGCGTTAAGAATAAAGGACAGGTTCTTTCAGAAGAAGAGACTGCTTATGTCTTCAAGAGCTTTTGGAGAGGTTCAAATGCTAAGAATATAGAGGGACAGGGTATTGGTCTCTATGTTTCCAGAAGGATTGCTGAAAGTTTAGGTGGAGATATCTTCATGAAAAGCTGGGAGAAGAAATGTGAGAAAGAGGGAGATAAAAAAGTTGAAAAAGAAGATATAAAAGAAGGTATAATGGAAGTAACACTGATCCTTCCAATGATATAAATGAAATAATAAATGAAAAAATAAAAAAAATTATAAAAATTATAAATAATTTTAAAAAGTTGTTGACATATATATAGGAAAATGATATTATACCATTCGTGCTGTGAGAGCAGTAAGAACTAAATAAAGACATGCGGGAGTGCTGGAATTGGCAGACAGGCTAGACTAAGGATCTAGTGTTGGCAACGACGTGTGGGTTCAAGTCCCATCTCCCGCACACGAGCAGGAAGTTGAGAACTATCAACTTCCTGCTTTTTTCTTTTCCTGCTCTTGTGCGGGAGGAGCCTTGTCCCCATGGGTCCAAGGCTCGAACGAACCTTATAGGTTCGTTCTCAGACAGGGTTTCGGCATAGCCTCAACCCGATTTGACTAAAAAAGGTCCACCGGACCTTTTTCTTAACGCCAAATCCCCATCTCCCGAATATGAAGGAGAGTAAAGGGCTCTATTTGTTACTTCGTCAAAAGTGAAAAAGTGTTATGTAATAACTGGTTTGTGTGGTAATATGATTGTGATAATAAGGAGAGGAGTATTAAACTATGTCCAAGACATTTCTTTGGATAGAGGACAAGAAGGATAAATCGGGATTTACATTTTGGAAGACATTTATGGAACAGATATTTCCTGATGTAATAGTTGAAAGTAAGAAGAATAACAGTGAGCTGGTTAAGGCGGTAAAGTCTTTAGCTGATAGAGAAAATAGATATATTGTAGTCTTCGATAATTCTTTTGATAATCTTCAGGTGCTTTTCGAATTGAAAATACTATCAGAAGTGTCAAAAGAAAAGGATAATGTTTCATTGTTGAATCTTATATGTTTTGAGTATATTCTTCTTGAATTTAAAGAACTTATTGATTGGGTATTTGCTCCAGATGACGACTTTTTAGAAAAGCGTATTAATGTAATAAATGCTAGACAAAAACTTGTAAAAGCTATAAGTGATGGGAATTCAAGTTACAAAGAAATCAAGGAAATAAAGGATTATTGTGATAATATTGGTGATTATAATATAGAGCAACTTTCGGCAAAGATTCTATTTGACATTACTAGAAATACAGGATTTGAAGTGACAAAGAGTAGTATGGGTGAATGCTGGATTTGTTCTTGCTGTGATTGGTCTGGAAGACAGGATGACGATATATGCGGACTTGATAGTAGCAGGCTTAATATATATGATAAAATGAAACATATTTTGGAAGGAACCTGCTTGAGTGATGAGTTCAAGAGACTTGGGCTGGAGGTAGCTTAATGATTACAATTTATAAAAATAAAAATGATATTCCTCAGAATATGGATTATATAGAACTAAATGATGTGTATTTTAATCAGTTTACTGCATCTATCCTAGATGAAAGGGCTGAGAAGATTATTGAGGAAATCGATGGTTCCAAACAGGTTGGAAAGTATAAAATCAAATCAAGATTTGATGATATTATACTTGATATAGATAAGCTTTCTGCAGGATGTAAAACTGTTCTGAATATATTATATAACCCAGATAAAGTGTTTTGCTTGAAGGAATGCGGTAATAATGCTTTAGATATAGTATATAGTCTTGAACAGGGAAATGTGTATTCTGATTATGCGCTAATTTCTTTTGATATGGAGGCTGTTAAAGTTCGAACTGCTTCTGAAGAAAAAACGGTATCTGATTATGAGGAGTTAAAGGAGTGGTGGAATAATGAAGAGTAAGCCGGTAGTTATGAATCATTTTTCGACAGTGCATACTTCATTCGTAATAGATTTTACATTTGATACTAATATAACAATTCTTATGGGAGATTCTGGAACAGGTAAATCTGCGTCATATTCTTTTATAAAAGAGTGTATGTCAATGAATCCTGATATTTTGTGTATAAATTATTTGGATTATCAGAAGGATATCGGAGAGATGATTAAGTCAGTAACAGGAAAGCTTATTGTCATAGATAATGCAGATATTCTTCTGGATGATGATATTAGAAAGTACATTGCACTTGATGACAATAATCAGTACCTGATCATAGGAAGAAATCCAAAGAATCTCTTTACAACTAAAGAGAATTTGTATGAACTGACATCTTATAAAAATGAAGAGCAGACAGTTTTGGGATTAAAGAATTATTTGTGATGTCGTATTTTCAGTTATGTAGATTGGTTTGAAAAATTATATTAGTTATATATGGGACGAGAAAAAATATATTGGCTCGAGCAATAAACAATATAACAAGGGAGAAAAAAATCAAAATGAGAAAAAAATATAAAATTTCAAAAATAATAAAAAAATATAACTAATAAGTTAAGGTTGGGAGCTTGCTTTTCGGTGATTGAGAAAGGGGATGTTAAGAGGCATCCTCTTTCTTCTTCAAATTTTCTTTGCCTCAATGTCAGATTTTGCTATAATATATGTGTATATTTTTGCACTGCACGGGGTATAGAATCCGCGCTGGTATTTCAATACATGAGGAGAGAACTTTGGTTCTTCGTAAATTTTTTGACAAGGGGGCTTGACATACATGAGAAAAAAACTTAAACAGTTAATTGGCATCCTGCTCACTCTTGTGATGGTGCTGGGACAGATGCCGGGGATGAGCCTGACTGCGTATGCGGCGGGTGAGAAGGCGTACGCCGCCTATGATGTGACTACAGAGACAAACAAGACCAAGAGCGGTAATGACCTTACGGCATTACAGGTTACTTTCAATGATAGGAAATGGTATATCATTGATGATAATTCCTCAAGTGCCAAGAGTGGAACAGTTACGTTGCTTTCTGCAGATACAAGCTTTGGCACAAAAACATTTAATAACGAAAAAAACAGCAATAGATACAGCACTTCTCAAGTGAAGACTTATCTTGATAGCATGACAGGGACAGGTGGTGCCTTCGCAGGTGTGGCGGATGCCATTGAGACAGTCAATTTGACAACCAATAAATATAATAGTACTAATGTTTATGAGACTGTAAATGGCGTGAAGCTTTATCTTTTAAGTACGGAGGAAGCGAAATCTCTTCCTGAGAATGTTCTCAAGGCGAAATTTACAGAAGGACACTGCAACTATAATGAATGGTGGCTCCGCTCGCCCGGCGACCTTGATTACCGTGCGGCGTATGTGCACGGCTTCGGCAGCCGAGTCTATGACTATGGCTACTATGTGGCGAATGCCTTCGGAGTGCGTCCCGCTTTAAAGTTGAATCTTGAATCTGTCACTTTCTCACCTAAATCAAAAACATTTAAGTGTGCACAGACAATCACTGCTTCTAATGTGACTGCCACCTATGGTGATACTGACAAGAAAGTCGAAGCTACTACGTACGGCAATGGAGCAATCAGTTATGCAGTAAAGGAAGGCAGTGAGGATTACATTGATGTGGATTCCACTACTGGCGCATTGACAATCAAGAAGGTCGGCACGGCTACTGTCATTGTTACGGCGGCAGAGACTGATGCCTATACACAGGCGACTAAAGAAGTGACTGTGACCATCGGCAAGGCGAATGCAGTCGCAGCCACCGTTACTGCAAACAACCGCACCTATGACGGGACAGAGAAGCCGCTTGTGACTGTCACTGGCGAAGCAACAGGCGGCGAAATGCAATATGCTCTCGGCACCGCAAGCAAAGCCACACAAACTTATACCACATCCATCCCTACAGCCACCGGCGCAGGAACCTATTATGTATGGTATAAATCAGTAGGAAATGATTACTACTTTGATAGCGAACTTGGTTATATTGTAGTAACAATCGGTGAAGCACCTGCTGGTGGAAATAAATCCAGTGCTGATAAAGATAATAAAAACGACAATAAACATAAATATTCAAATGAATGGGTAGATGGCAAGTGGTACAATGCCGATGGAATCTGTGATTATGCAGGTGTCCTTGAGTGGAAGAATAATAGCACCGGTTGGTGGGTTGAGGACAGCGAAGGATGGTACCCAGTAAGTCAGTGGCAGAAGATAGATGGCATCTGGTATTACTTTAATGAAACAGGCTATATGGCATCCGGAGAATATTATAACGGATATTGGTTTAACAGTGATGGCTCATGGGATGAAGCGTATTATCTGACATGGAAGAAAAATTCCACTGGCTGGTGGGTTGAAGATAAGTCAGGTTGGTGGCCTTCATCACAATGGTTGAAGATTGATGGAAGCTGGTATTACTTTGATTCATCCGGTTATATGGTTACTAGTCAGTATGTAGATGGATATTGGATAGGATCTGATGGAGTCTGCGGCTAATAATAATTTCAGGGAGCAAACTTTAATGAAGTTTGCTCCTTTTTTTGTGCAAAAAAATATTTAAGACATTATGTAATAATGGCTTTGTTGAATCGAATGAATATGTTCTATATTGGAGGTTAAGTATATATGAAATCAAAGATTTGTTTATTTGTTTTATCAGTTTTTATTGTTGTTTGGATGATCAGTGATACGGCTCAGGCTGGAAGTGCCTGGCACAGAGATGGGAACGGATGGTGGTATCAGGAGGATAACTGGTATCCAGCTGATCAGTGGTATGAAATCAGTGGGAACTGGTATTACTTTTCGAATGGTGGATATATCGAGACCAGTGCTTACCGTGATGGTTGCTGGCTTGATTCTGATGGAAGCTGGAATAAGGCGTACTCGGGAGGTCACTGGGCTTCGGACGGGAAAGGGTATTGGTACACCGATAATTCTGGCTGGTACCCTTCCTCAACCTGGCTCTGGATTGATGGTAAATGCTACTATTTTAAGAATGACGGATATATGGCAGCAGATGAGTGGGTAGGAGATTACTACCTTGGTTCAGATGGTGCGTGGGTTCCAGGGGTGAAGAGGGAAACTGGATCAGATAAGGCAACCGAAGTAGAGACGGGCAAAACAACCGAGGTTACCCCAGATAAGGCGAGCGAAGAGGTACCAAGAAAGAAAGCCGAAGACACCCCAAACAAGGCGAGCGAAGATACCTCCAGCAAGACAACTGACACAGTGGAAGAGAAGAGTGAATCTGCAGTTCCTTCTGGTAACGAGGAAGAAGATGAGGGGATTGTTAGTCAGGATGTTGAAACTCTTTCTCTGACTGTTGAGGGTAAAGAAGCTTCTTTAAGTCTGGCCTGGAATCCTATAAGTGATGCTTCAGGTTACCGTATCTACTTGGGAAGTGACAAGAACTCACTTGGTCAGGTTGCTGTCAATATGTCAAGGGAAGATGTGACGATCACATTCGGATATATGACTGCCGGGATGTATTATGCCAAGGTTGTTGGTTACAAGGATGTAAATGGTACAAAGGTGAATCTTGTTGAGAGTGATGTGGTAATGGGAGTAGTGAAATCTAAGCCGGCCTCAACCCAGCCTTCTCCTCCAAGTAGTTCATCCACAATGCCAGCATCATCTGAGACGACAACCTCCTCCGAACCTGCATCATCTACACCTTCTACATCAAGTGATACGGCACCTTCGAAGTCTGAATCTACAACCACTCAGCCACAAGTTACTGTTGAAAGTAATGATAGTATTATTAAGAATGTGCTTGCCAAGACTAATGATATACGTAGAGGCGTTGGCAAAGATTCTCTTAAGACGAGTGCTGTTCTTACTGTAATAGCCCAGAAAAGAGCCGAGCATATGGTTCAGAATAACTATTTTTCTCATTATTACAATGGACAGAGACAATTGGTTTACTGGAGAGATTATTACGGATATTCCAAAGATCTTATCGTTGGTGAAAATATCGCAAAGGTATATCCAGGCGAAGATACATCAGGATCAGCAGTAGATGCGTGGGTTAAGTCTCCTGGTCATTATAGTAATATCATCGATAGTGATTATGTGACAACTGGGATAGCAGTAGCGAAGTATGGTGACGGGATGTATGTGATAGTTCAGGTATTTTCCGGTGGTACAAAGTAATGTATCTGCCGGAATGTTGGCAAATACTAGTAATTACGCCAGTTATTTGAAATGCTAATGTAAGAGGATGTTTCAACTAACGGTATTATTTTTATAAAGAATACATTTAAGAAAGGTGTTTACTATGAATAAAAGATTTCATTTTATCAAAAAGATTATTGCATTATGAAAAAAATAATAATCATTATTTCAGCTATTGTTATGTGCTGAATGATATAGTTAGAAATGCATACTAATCTTTTAGTGAAAAAATCTGGTGATATAGGATTTTGGTTGGCAGGGGATATATTATTTTGTTATAATCAAAATGTATGGCAGAAATAACATAAATGGTGCTTTACAACTACATTTAGAATATATCGGTGAATTATAAAGTGTATTGAAAGTTGTTGCTTATGAGGAGATGACCAATTATGGCTAGAGAGATTGCTATTGGAATACAGGATTTTTCAAAGCTTAGAGAGAAGAACTGTTTTTATATAGATAAGACATCATTTATTAAAGAGTGGTGGAATAGCAATGATGATGTCACACTCATTACCCGTCCTCGAAGATTTGGTAAAACTCTCAACTTGAATACGCTGGAGTGTTTTTTCTCGAATAAATACGCTGAAAGAAGTGATCTGTTTGAAGGACTGGAAATATGGAAGGATGAGGAATTTCGTCAGATTCAGGGAACATATCCGGTGATATTTATATCCTTTGCAGGAATAAAATATACAAAATATGAAAGTACCAGAAGAGCTATCAATGGACTGATTTCGAATATATATAATCTTAATAGGGAAATAATGGAAGATAAACGGTTTTCCGATTCTGATAGAGATTTCTTTCATAAGGTTTCTATGGATATGTCAGATGAAGTGGCATCTATGTCATTAAATCGACTTTGTGAATATATGAACCGTTACTATGGAAAAAAGTGTATTATTCTTTTGGACGAGTACGATACTCCTATGCAGGAAGCGTATGTAAATGGATTCTGGGATGAACTTGTAGCTTATACCAGAGCACTCTTCAACAATACCTTTAAGACCAATCCTTCTCTGGAAAGAGGAATCATGACAGGCATAACCAAAGTCAGTAAGGAGTCTATCTTCTCAGATCTTAATAATCTTACTGTTGTCACAACTACATCAAATAGGTATGCGACCTGTTTTGGCTTTACAGAGGAAGAGGTTTTTAAGGCTATGGATGAGCAGGGAATACCAGAGAAAGAGAAGGAGAATGTAAAGTTCTGGTATGATGGATTTACCTTTGGAAATGTAACAGATATTTATAATCCGTGGTCTGTAACACTGTATTTAGATGAAAGAAAGTATGATACCCACTGGGCGAATACCAGTGGGAATGGCCTTGTAGGAAAGCTTATCAGAGAAGGTAATGGCGATATAAAATCTGATTTTGAAAGGCTTCTAAATGATGAGGTTGTAGAAGCTGAGATAGATGAACAGATAGTATATAACCAGTTGGATGGAGATGATAATGCTATCTTGAGTCTGCTACTTGCATCTGGATATCTAAAGGTAGAAGGAATCATAAGAGAGGATACGAATGATATACCTGTTTATCAACTGAAGCTTACTAATTACGAAGTTAAGCAGATGTTTTCTAAAATGATTAAGGGGTGGTTCCAAAAGGATAGACTGTTAAATAAGTTTGTTTCTGCCATGTTTAGAGGTGATGTACGAGAAATGAATTTATACATGAACGATATGGCATTAAATACTTTCAGTTACTTTGATACAGGTAAGAGTGCTTCAGGAAGAAAAGAACCTGAGAGATTCTATCATGGATTTGTGCTCGGGTTAATAGTAGATAGAGCAAAGGATTATATAGTAAAGTCCAATCGAGAAAGTGGCTATGGCAGGTATGATGTGGTGATGGAACCTAAGGACATAAAAAGCCCTGCTGTCATCATGGAATTCAAAGTATTTGATACATACGACGAGGAAAAGTCCCTTGAGGACACAGCCGCAAACGCCCTGAAACAGATAGAGGATAAAAAGTATGACACAGACCTTTTGGCGAGGGGCATTCCGGCAGAGAATATTTTAAAATATGGTTTCGCTTTTGAGGGAGAGAAATGCCTGATACAAAAAGGATGAAATAATATGTGGCAGTTATATGTTTGAAAAAATCAAATGTATAACTGCTTTTTTGGAAAACAGAAAACATATCAGGTGGTGACTGGGTGGTGACTAAAGGTGACTGACACCCTTCAAACCTCCTATTTTAGTCGTTTTTTGAATAGTTGTGTGGAAAGACAATCAGATTACATCTAATGAGGATGCATTAGCTTAGAATACGAAGGCAGGGAAAGGTCTTATGCTCTGGATGGGCATAAGACCTTTCTAATTGCTATGGTCATAACTGTTAAGTTATGGCTATGTGAGGGTGATGTCGTATTTTAGCGGTGTTAAGTGTAGTCATAATAAATAGTCAAAAGTGAAGGGCAGATTTAAATCTTTGTGTTGTTATGGGATGATGGAACTGGTATAATTCTATATATGTATATGAACATTAGTTGCCATTGCAGGTTGTAACAGTTTTGTAATATTTGGTCGGAATAATGATGTTTTTTCAAAAAAGACATAAAAATGGCCTAAATTTGAACTGTTAGAAATAACTAACCTAAAACATGTGCAAAAACTGCCTTGTGAAGCCTCTAAATTAGGGCGTTCACAGAGGGTACCGTAGCAAAGGGAAGTCGCCCGAGCAGGGCATTGACACAGTATTTCTAAATCTTCAGCTTTAACCAGATTCCTGTAGCAAAGGGAAGTCGCCCGAGCAGGGCATTGACACCTTTTAAAGATAGTTACTAGATTGCTTTCCACCTAGCGTAGCAAAGGGAAGTCGCCCGAGCAGGGCATTGACACTAACCGATATCACCTTCAGTTTTCTGCTTTGCAATCAGTAGCAAAGGGAAGTCGCCCGAGCAGGGCATTGACACTTGAAGTATCTTCCTTATTCTCATCCTGATTCTGGTCCGTAGCAAAGGGAAGTCGCCCGAGCAGGGCATTGACACTTACTTGTCGAAGTATAATTTCCTTGCTCTACAAGAGTAGCAAAGGTAAGTCGCCCGAGCAGGGCATTGACACAACTACGCTGCTTTTTTGATGAATTTTGGTCTAACGAGTAGCAAAGGTAAGTCGCCCGAGCAGGGCATTGACACAAGTTGTTAAAGGCATTAAGGTCCTTGATAAGTGCCTTGTAGCAAAGGTAAGTCGCCCGAGCAGGGCATTGTTAAGTTAAGAAAAAATAGTTAAAGAATCAGAGGTGCTTGCCTCTGATTTTCTTTTGTATGGCATTTTGTAAAATGAAAGATAGATCAATATGCAGCTATGACTGGATTATAGTCATAGCTTTTTTGTTGGTAGGAAAATTATGAAGTTGTGATCTTTAGGATTAGAAAGGAAGTGATTGAATGAAATATGGTTATTGTAGAGTAAGCACAAGAGGACAGGCTCGTGAAGGTAACTCTCTTGAGTATCAAGAACAGAAACTAAGAGATGCTGGAGCTTCAATTATATATGTAGATACTTATACAGGCACAAAGATTGAGAGACCAGAATTAGATAAGATGCTGAAAGAACTTAAAGATGGAGATACAGTGATTGTTACAAAGCTGGATAGAATTGCCAGAAGTGTTGTTCAGGGAGCTGATCTGATTGAAAGAATAGGTAATATGGGAGTAAGTGTTCATATATTAAACATGGGAATCATTGATAATACTCCTACCGGGAAGCTTATAAGAAATGTGATGCTTTCTTTTTTTGTAAATTTACATTTTTTTAACTGATTACTGGTGGTGACTAGTGGCGCACATTTTTTTATTGAAATTATACAAATAAATATGTGTTGCTCTTTTGTTGCTATTAAATTGATAGAATGACAGTATGTGCTATGTGAAATATATACTTCTCACATAGAAAAAAGGTTATTTACAAAAACTTCCCGCATGTCATTCCGTGGGAAGTCGAGGAATCTTATACATTATCTTTTAAAATCTGGAGGTAAGAATAGCTATATGTCTAGAGAAAACTACAAAAACAGACCAATATTCGACGTAACAGGTAAAGAACTTACAGAACAGGAAAAAGAGGCTGCCTATAATCTCACCAGTAATATTTTAGACAGTATAGAAGCAGAAGATGAGAGCAAAAAGAGCATCGACCAGTATCTGCTTCTAAATAATAATTATAAAGCAGCAAATTTTAGCAATAATAATAAGCCTTTTAAGAGCTGGACCTCTAATGAGATTCTTACAATGATACGCAAGTGCAGAAAAAATACCGGTCTTGGAAGTGTAGGAAGATTTGAAGCTTCAGATAGAGTAATAAATTTCAGAAGTCGATTTGTTCTTCAGGAAAATATGTCAAATGCATTAAAAGACATGAATGAAGCAAGAACTGACGCGGTTGTGGATGCATTTATAGGTGCTGCTGCAATCGATAATAAAGCTGTAGATGATAACAAGATTGCATATAAAAATGCTGTAATTAATTGGATTCCTTATCTTACCAGGTTAAAAAATGATAATAGTCCTCTGTATGATCAGTATAAAGGCAGACTTGAACCTTCCAGATTTGTTAAGAATATGGCTCAGGATCAAATATCTGCGGATATGTGCACATTAGATATGCTTGAAATCATTGAAGATACTGATATGGAGGAATTTGCATATACTGATAATACGACTTTTGCAGCTGATTTTGCGAAGAAATATGAGAAATTAAAAGCACTGGCTGATGGTGCTGCAATTATAGAACATATAAAATCACAAAATAATAATGTCTTCAGATCAAGAAGAGATGTAACAGAAGGAAATGAAGATAGTAGTAAGGTGACAGAGGCTAAGTGCAAGCTTGCTCAGGAAATCCTTAAGGATTATGAAACAAGAATGCGTATCATCACATCACCTTTCTACTCTGTTTTTGCTGGAAAAGACTTTGAAAAAACATCAGAAAAAAAGCTGATAAGCCTTAGAAATCGTACAAAAAATCCTGCTATGAAGGCATATTTTAATGATGTTATCGAGTTTAAAAGAGGTAAGAGTGCCTCATTTAAGGGTGCTAATATCACAGAAAGACTTACCACTCATATAACAAATATAAAACCTGTACCTGCACCGGAAGTAAAACTTGAGTCAGATAAAACAATGGAGCAGATGGACAGGCTTATTCAGACTATGTATGCAGATAGTAAGCGTGCATCTAATTATAAAAAAGTTAAAAGGACTATACGTAGATATCTGGAAACTCAGAATGCTGAAGAGAAGGCTAATCTTTTAAATGAAGTAATCACAGCATCAAATACTTATCTGAATGAAAGAAGTAACTCTTCGTATCAATTCCGTAAGGAAAGATGCGAAGCTCTTATCGAGCTACATAACAAATATAATAACGAATTAGCTGCTGAACAACAGGCTATAATTGATGCAGAGCAGGCAAGTATAGATAGGGAGAATGAGCTAAAGAATAAGGCTGCAGATATGCATGCTAAAATGGAAGGCAGATTAGATGATTATAGAGCCAGGGAAGCACAGCATGAAGAAGCTGTCAAAGATTTATTGCGCCAGGAAGCGGCAGATAGAGAAAAAGAAAGACAGGAAGCTGAAGCAAGAGAAAGAGCCAGACTTGAAGAAGAAGCACGTTTAGAGAGAGAAAGACTAAGTGCAGAGGAAAGAGCAAGGCTTGAAGCTGAAGAAAATGAAAGAATCAGAATTGCTGAAGAGGCTCGTCGTGAAAGAGAAAGACAGGAAGAAGAGGCCAGGGCAGATAGGGCTAGGAGAGAAGAAGAGCTTAAGAATATGGCTGATAGTGCAAGTAGAGCAGCTTCAACATGGATGCCCGAAGTAGAAGGCAGGATGGCTGAAATGCAGTCACAGTTAATAGATGTTGCCATGGTATTTCGTGCAAGAAGAATTAAAAGAGAAACCATGGAACAGGCTATAGAGAAGTATGAAAGTCTTGGAACTATTGGAAAGTCATACGTAGACTCAAATAATGCAAGAAAGGCAGTTTTAGATTATCTGGATAAATATGTCTTTGATAAAGATAAGAGCCTCGATGCTGACTATGATAGAGACGCAATAGATACTGTCCCTACAGTTATGCTCATAGAAACCATTAAAGAGCATAAGAATGATATAGACAGCGATAACTATGCTCAGCTAATTAAATCTGGTATCAGTAAGAGAATATGGGATAATGCGCCTACTCACGAGGAGTTTAGAAAGCCTGTCACAGATATTATGAATAAGAAGCCTGGAGAGATAACTGAGCTTGACAGACTTAATGCTTATGAATATTCGGTACATGTACTTAATTATGGTGCAGGTGCAGAGGTTACATTTGATTCATTACGTAATAGGAATTTATCTGATATTATTTCTCTTGGTTTACATTATATTAACTATGATGAAGCCTCACCGGATATGGAAAAAAATGAAAAATATGAAGAATTGTCATATGTTCAACAGCAAAGGCATATAAATGAATCGGCAGAACTACTTTCATTTTTCTCAGGTAAGGATGCGGATACTTACAAATATCTTCCGATTGAAGAGATAAGTAACTATGCAGAAGATGTTGTGATGAAGATGAACGAGCCGGATGAGCAGAAGAAAATTCTTGATGAGGCGCTGGAAAAAGCATCTTCTATAAAGAAGAATCAGGAGCTTCTGGATGAGGCGATTGACCTGGCAAATAAGGATAAGCTTATAGAGGCTATTACAACAATTACCGGCAGTAATCAGGACGATCTGAAGAATATGCCGACAGCTGACATAATAGACCTTGCCAGACGTATGTATGATAAGTCCATGCATTATGACGAAATGATTAAGTCGTGCAATGAATTTAAAAAGGTTCTTGCAGATAGAAATGAAGACTATTATAGAGAAGTATTTCTTGATCTTGACGAAGTTAAAAGAACTGAAGGACTTGACAAGGGTGAACTTCTGGCAAGAAGAGAAAATGGATATTCTTATATAAGGAAGGCGCTTGATGCTGATAATATACCTGAAGAGTCGCTAAGTACACTTGATGATGATGCATTATATAAGCTTGTATCAAATATAGGAATAATAAAATTGTCCGATGAAGATCTGGAATCTGCAGGATTAACTGCTAAAGATTATGATAGGGCTGTTAATGATTTGCAGTCAATGAATCTTGGTGCAGAACTAAATGAAGGCGTTAATAAGATAATCAAATCAGATGCTCCTGCTCAGAATATATCTGATATTGAAGGAAATGAAATAACTGATAATGATGTAGATATAAATTATGCTACTTCAATGGCTGAATCATTTGAAACTAATAATATTATGACTTATGAAGAAAATGAAGCTAATAAGAATCAGCATAAGAAAGAAGAAGTAGAAAACAAAATAAAAGAAATGCGTGCAGAGGAAAAGTGGGAGGAATCCGGTACAAAACTGCTTAATATTATAGGGGATTTGTATCTTGCATCGTCCCAGAATCCTATTGATGTAAGTCTTATATCTCAATCAATCATAAATAATGCGAGTGCATTTAGTGCTTATATAAATCACAGTCGTAACATAGGTAAGGAAGACCCGTTTGGGGAACTTTTAAGCGGTCTTTCAGAAAATGAGCGCATCTTTATAGAAGGTGCAAAGCCAATGCTGGATGAGCTGGCTAACTTCTGCCTTGGCAAATTAAATAATAAGTCTAATTCGATGCTCAGATGGAAGAATGTAAGCGAGGTATTTAAGAATAATATAATAGATATAGATCTCAGTAAGGCTTCAGACGTGCTGAATAATGCTGCACTAAAAGGTGAAGATGCTATAGTTAAACTCATGCATACTGCAACAGATGACTGCTTTGACCAGATAGGTGGTATGGGTATTCCGAATATATTCAATCTGGAAGGTGATAAGAACGCGGATAAAGAATATCTGGAATATGCACAGAATAATCTGAGATATAACAAAGAAGCAGGTCAGGGTAAATTCCTTCAGACCTTGATGAATGATTATTTCAGAGATTCAAATCCCGAAGATAAACGTCAGATGCTTTCGTATATTATTAAAGACTTCAAGAAAAATGATAAGGAAAGTACTGAGAAAGAAAAAGGCGGAGAGTATTTTGCATCATCACTAAAGGGTGCCGGTCCTGTGATGCAGAAAATGATGCAGGGTGTTCCTGAATACATAGTTGTTCCGGAACTCAGAAATGCTATAAATGTAGTTAAATCAGATCTTCGTCCGATAGATACTAGATATGTAAATCAGACGATTTCGGAGATTAAAGACAAATGTAAGAAACAGATAAAGGATATAAAAATAGAGAAAAGACTTGGTGCAGCGTCTGTAGCAGAGACATTTTTATGTACTATAAAAGGACCTAAGAATGATGAAAAAGAGGCTGTAATTAAAATTCTCAGACCTGATGCCAAGGAGAGAATGAAAAGAGAACTTCCTCTTATAAAGAGGTCTGCTGTTTTTGCTGATATGCCCGACAGTGAAGTGGCTAAGTATAAACAAAATATTAAGAATATTAATAATGTTCCGCCTCATAAACCAAGAACTACAGAAGCAGGATTCCTTGCACAGCTTTATGAGATTGAAAAAGAATTTGACCTTAAGAATGAGGCAAAGAACTGTAAGACAGGTAAGTCTAAATATGGAAATAAAGATGAAAAAGTTAAATCAGTTGACCTGATAGATGTTCCTATGGCTGAGAATTATCTCATTATGAGTAAGGCTGAAGGAATAACACTTGACCGACATATTAAAGAATCCAGAGAGCTTGCTGTTAATTCTCTTAAACCATTCCAGAGTAAGTCGAGTAAGGAACAAAAGACCTATAAATTAACTTTGGACAATATAACTGAGGTTGATGAATCATTTGATAATCTCAAGAATAATATGTACAAATCTCTTCAGTATGGAGAATATGTAGGCAAGGTTGCAAAGCTGTGGACAGGAGAAGCTCTTTTTGGTTCCGCATGGAATCCGCTTAATAATTATAATTTCAGACACGGAGATCTTCATTCCGGTAATATCATGGTAAGTGATGATGGTGCTACTATATTAGACTATGGTAATGCTTCTAAGTTACATCATGAAAAGGTTACTGAGATAATGAAGATGATGATGTCGGTTGTAAGCAAGAAGCCTGAATATTTCGTTGAAGCTATGTCAGAGCTTATCAATATGTCTATAAAAGAAGATAAGAAGTCTAAAAATCCTATAGGCTATGAAGAGATTAGTCCTGAAGTTAAACAGCGATATATCAAAGAACTGGATAAAATATTTAATACAGGTTCTCCTGAAGATGCAGGTATAAAGATTCTTCTTTCACTGACTAAAGCTCAAAGTCTGGGCATTAAGCTCCCTGCGGAACTTCAGAATTTCTCGCAGTGTCAGCAGCGTCTGGAAAATAGTATGAGCGAGATTAAACAGGCAACTGTCGAAGTCAGAAGAAGCCTTGATAGAATTGAGAGGATGCCTCTTGATGAAAGTATCAAAAACTCTATGGATCCAAGAGTTGTCTTCCAGAGAATGATGCTTGAAAAAGATGAAAAAGGCAACTATAAGTATGACAGCTCTTATACACTGTCGTCTATGCTTTTGGATGAATTTAGTAATAAAGAGGCAATGGATTTTGTAGATGAAATGTCGCCATTGATGCAGAAAATTGCAGAAGGAATAGATGTTAAAGATGATGTAGAAAATTATAAGAAAAAGTATTATGACAGATATAATGAGCTTTTGGATTCAAATATTGGTTCTGAGCAAATAACTCTCGATACATTTCCTAAAAAGGTTGATGAGTGGAGAAAACTATATAAAAAGCTTAAGGAAGAATATAAAGAGAGTGGTGATCTTTCGATTGAATCAAAAAGACAGCTGTCTTATATATCCGGTTTCATTACTTCATCAGCATATACAAATGGTCTTTTTACAGAATATGAAACAAAAGAAAGAATCGATGAGATAAATAAAAAGGCACTTACACCTCCATTTGATGATCTTGCTTTTGAGAAGCTCATGACGGTATTTACCGTAGATATAGGTTCGATATCTACAAATATAAAATCTCTTGATAACTTAATGTATCCTTCAATTGCTGAAGATAAACTGGTAAAGGAATTTGAAAAAGCAGGTGGCGACCCTCTTGATACTATAATGGCTTCTAAATATAAAACCAGCAAATATGTTATGGATTTTGTTGAAAGATTAAGAGATACATCCAAAGCAGATGCATTTGAAAAAGAAATGGCCAGAGTATTTGAGATAAATCCTAAATTCAAAGAAAATTATCAGAATTATAAGACTGCTAAGACTACATATGATAATCTTACATTGGAAAATAGTAGTGATGAGTTTGTAAAATCGAGAATGCAGATGAATATTCTCGAGAATAAGCTTGTAAAAGAATACGCTGATATATGTGCCAGTACTTTCAAGAAAATGAAAGAAAATACTGCCAATACGCTTCAGATGAAGCATATAGAAGAGAGTGCGCTTCTTTCTGACTATGTAGATGTTATCTATGAAGTAATATGGGAAAACAAGGGTAATGCTTTCAAACGTCTTGGAACTAAATATACAAAAGGAATAGACCTTGACGACAAAGAATTAGATAAAGAAAATGATAAGAATATAGATAAATCTAAAGAAAAAGCTGATAAATCTTCTAAAAAGCAGGAAGATAAGAAGGAAGATGAAAAAGAAAACAGTAAGAAACAGAAAGTAGACGAGAAGAAAAAGAAAGAAGAATTAAAGAAAAAGGCAGCTGACGAAAAGAAACGTAAAAAAGAAGAGGAGAAAAAGAAAAAAGAAGAAGAGAAAAAGAAAAAAGAATTAGAAAAGAAAAATAAGAATAAAGGCGGAATGTCTAAAAAATGAGGGTGTGAAAGTTTTTCTGTAAATAAGATATCCTAAGATAATTGACGAGCTGTATGGCGGTAAGATTACCGTTGTCCAGCTCGTTTTGACTATTCTTAATCTTATTGAATTCGTCAAGAAGTATGATAAAATTTGTACATAATTATATTCAGGGAAATACAACTAACATTGATAAACGAATTTTGATGTGATTGCGGTGTTAGTGAGATAAATACATATTCAGAATGGTTACTTTGCCTATATGAAAAAGTTTTATTGGAGCAATGTTTGCCATATATTCTTGAAAAGGTGCAGCTGGATCCTTTAGCTCCAGGAGCTTTCTATAAAGGTGAGTTACTATATCATATAACACTGATTGATAAGACTTTTTGGTCATCACATATGGAGTTGTTTGCATGTTTCAAGACAATTATAGATAATGCTCTTGATATTATAAAAATGGAATTAGATAATTCTGAAATTAGTGTAGAATATATTGAAGCGTATAAAGGTTTTGGCAAACATAAGAAATGATCAAAATAAAGCACAAATTCGAATTTGGTAGAGGCATTGGTACTCTATGATGTAATTAATATTTTTTATAGGATAATAATGCGTTACTTTTGGAAAGTGTAAGTAAAGTTTATTACAGGTTAACGCTCTAATTGTTAAAGGAACGGAAAGTCAGAAGCAGTGAACAAAGGGATGCTGAGAGTCAGCGGCTTTTTGAACTGAAACAGATGAAGAAAAGAGAAAAACATAAAGGACATTGAGGTATGG
>CAMNGU010000032.1 GCA_946538525.1 uncultured Lachnospiraceae bacterium | reverse complement strand
AGAGCGTCTGGCTACGGACCAGAAGGTCGGGGGTTCGAATCCTCTAGGACGCACAAAATTTTTTATATAAAAGGCACTATTCACGAGGTGACATAGTGCTTTTTTTGTGCTATAATATTTTCACGTTGGTTTTCGAAGGAGGGTCGATGCTGGCGAAAATTATGAAAACAGGTGTGGTGAGAGAAAAATGGTAATAAAAAACATTCAAAACATGATCTCAGAGTGTATAGCATATGCTGATGAGATAACAGGTAATCCGAAAATATATCCAGCGGATGCTAGAATGGCATTAAAGGACCTTCTTAGATACGATATGATGGTCTTTCTTGGCTATCTCTATGAGCCAGGAAATGAAGAATTTCCTGATCAGATAGAGTATATAAAGACAAATCTTCGTATGATCCTTTCTGAAGAAAAATTCCTTGCATTGGTGGAACAGAAATGCAATGATCCAAAATTTCTTACAGAGCCTCCTAAGTCACTGACTTATTTTGTTGAGGCAGATAGAGATCCTGAGATGAGAGCATCTAGTGCCAGCGTAGCTAAGTCTAAATTCGTAGTTGATACATTTAGAAAACTTGGTGAAGGCTTCATCGCTTATGATAGAGTAAGAGAATCAACAAAGCAGGCACTTAAAGATTATGTAGGGGTTCTTAATAATACTCTTAACAGTGCAGGTATTGTAACATCTCAGTCAACAAGTATTCTTCGTGCAGATGATATGCCTGATTACATGAAGAATGGTACTGCAACATTCTCTAGTACATCAGATGTTGATCTTGAAACAATCACATCTTTCGATGAGAAGACTGGAGAATTTGTAACTAAGAAAGCAATCGGTATTTCCGGTAGAAATATTCAGAAGAAGGCAGCTACTGATGTATCTGAGTTCCTTAACTTTAAGAAGGAAGAGGATGATGAGAGCAAAGTCTTCAAGCGTGGTGAAGGCCGTGTAGGTGGACGCCGTGGTAGAAAGGATGAGGCAGAGGAGATTGATAAGTCTCTGGATGAACTTATCCACGAACTGCAGGGACTCATTGGTCTGGGTACTGTTAAAGAAGATGTTATGCACCTTATTAATATCATTAAGGTTCGTAAACTTCGTGAGATGAGAGGATATAAGAGAGTTGAGATGTCCTTCCACTTAGTATTTACAGGTAACCCTGGTACTGGTAAGACAACAATCGCTCGTCTCCTTGCAAAGATTTATAAGCAGCTGGGTCTGGTTAGTAAGGGTCAGTTCATCGAGGTTGATAGATCTGGTCTGGTTGATCACTTTGCCGGTGGTACAGCTCTTAAGACAACAAATGTTATTAACCGAGCAATCGGTGGTATCCTCTTCATCGATGAGGCATATACACTTACTCATAAAAAGGATTCTGGAGATTATGGTCAGGAGGCAATTGATACACTCCTGAAGCGTATGGAGGACGATCGTGATGACTTCATCGTTATCGTTGCCGGATATACAAATGAGATGACTGAGTTTATCGAATCAAACCCTGGTCTGAAATCCAGATTTAATAAGTACATTTACTTCCCGGATTACAACAGTAGTGAGCTGATGGAAATCTTCAAGTATATGTGTAAGTCAAATGACTATATTCTTACTCAGAGTGCAGCAGATGTTGCTGAGACATACCTGAGAGGAATGTCAGAGCAGAAGATTGACAACTTCGCTAATGCCCGTCTTGTTCGTAACTATTTTGAGCGTTGCGTTGATAGACAGGCTACAAGAATTATCGCTGATGAAAATATCAATGATGATGATCTTATCACACTTCTTCGTGAGGATATGCTTGAGGAGACAGAAGTTGCTCAGCTGGGAAAGTTAGATGACTAATAAAAAGCTAATATAAAAAGCTTATAAAAACAACATCTGAAAATTGGCTAAAACAGTAAACTTAAATAAATAACTAATAACATCAGGTGATTTTAGAGTAGTATCAGATAAAATATATTATTGAAATGAAAATGGGAACTGAACTACAGTTCCCATTTTTGAAAATGTAATGATTTTTGGGGAGGTGTTATTATGGGAGAAATACGCGAGACGAGACCGTTTGTTTCATGGGAACAGATGAACAGTTTCATGATAGATGCCTTCAAAGGATATGGGGTTCCTGAAGAAGATGCGAAAATATGTGCCGATGTGTTACTGGAATCGGATAGGCGTGGAATTGAGAGTCACGGCTGTAACAGATTTAAACCGATATATATTGACCGAATCGTAAAGGGAACACTTCTTCCAGTTACTAATATTGAAATCCTGAAGGAAACTCCAACTACTGTAGTTATGGATGCTCATGATGGAATGGGAATGGTTGCCAGCTACAGGATGATGGAGATGCTTATTGCTAAAGCAAAAGAGTATGGAATGGCAGGTGGAGCAATCCGTAATTCTACTCATTATGGAATAGCAGGATATTGGACCTCCATGGCCAGCAAGGAAGGAATGGTAGGTATTACAGGTACTAACGCAAGACCTTCTATAGCGCCTACATTTGGTGTGGAAAATATGTTAGGAACTAATCCGCTTACATTTTCCATTCCTACTGATGAAGATTTTGATTTCTGCCTGGACTGTGCAACATCAATAGTTCAGCGCGGAAGAATAGAATATTATGCCAGAGAAGGAAAACCAACTCCGGCAGGAACTGTAATCTCTGAAAATGGTGAAGCTCTTACAGATAGCCAACAGATTCTTAAGGATCTTGTTTCGGGAACGGCTGCTCTTGCACCGCTTGGTGGAATAGGAGAAGAATTGGCTGGATATAAGGGCTATGGATATGCAACAGTGGTAGAAATTCTTTCGGCAGCTCTTTCTGGTGGCGAATTTATGAAGGCTCTTTCGGGAGTATCTTCAGAAGGGAAGCCACAGATGTACCATCTGGGACATTTCTTCTTTGTGGTAGATCCAGAAGCTTTTATGGGAAGAGATGAATTTAGAAAGATTGCCGGGGATATATGCAGAAACCTTAGGGCTTCGAAAAAAGCACCTGGAGAGGAAAGAATATATACCGCTGGCGAAAAAGAATATGATATGTGGCTCTTTAGGAAGGATAAAGGTGTTCCGCTTGGTGAAGCGGTTCAAAAGGATATCCTGACAGTGAGGGATGCGTTAGGCTTGGATTATCATTTTGATTTTGAAGATAAATAGCTATAAAAAGCGTGGTGTCAAATGGACTTTGATGCTTATATAATAGAATTCATAGGAGTAAAGAAATGTCAGCAGTACCAGAGTATATTGAAGACTATTTAAAGATTATCAAAGAAGAACTTAAGGAGAAATATAACCTTACTGAGGAGCAGGCTGCAAAGGCTGTTTATAAGTCTGCAGTAAGGAGTATTCTCTTAGGCGAAAATGAGGAACTTAGAAGATACCAGATGCATAAGTCTCTTGAGGCAACAACATTGGATGTTTATAGACAGTATAAAAATGTTGGAGAGAGAAGCTCAACCAGAAATGGTGAGGAAGAGGTTGATAAGATCAACAAAATACAGGGACAGGATGAATCCATCAGAGAACGCCACAAGGAGAAAGTCTCTGTTCTTCAGGATATTCCTATTCCAATAGCCGGTGGTTCTAATAATGACGATCAGACGGATGGAGAATAAGATAAGATGTTGGCTGCTTTTTTGGGTATTATTATAGGCCTTTTTTTGTCGCTTTGGTTTGTGGCAATCAGTCTAATGTTAACGACACTATTTACTGAATCATTTGTATTATACTTTAGATTGTTTGGAAAGACTGGTAAAAAACATAAATCAGAGGAAAAACTTAAATGGCACCGAGATAAATTTTCAATTTATCCGCGTGTAGCCCTAGGCGTTGATGCTGAAAACTTATCTGAAGAGATCCTTAGAACTACAAATGTAGTATCAATAATTATATTTGGTTTAATTTCTGTAGTATTTATTTTTCTTATTGTCTTTTTTATGATAGGGGATCAAAGATTTTTACAGAGGATGTTGCTTTTTGCAGCGTTAGATGTAGGAGTAACATTTGTCCTTATTTTGATTAGGACAATAATAGATGGGGTAAAATCCCAAAATGGACTTGGTACTTTTTGCAGAGAAAAGGTAAAAGAGCTTAGGCAAGGAGCTGCTATAGAGCAAATTGATTTAAGGGTTTCAGACGAAGTCAGAAATAAGGCTACTAGGTACGAAAAGTGCATTTATCTTAATTTATGCGGATTAAAGGCGTTGTGGAATAAGGATTTTGATTCTCTAAATAGTATTGTCAGGGAACAAGATCGTAACCTTAGAAGAACAGGTCCAAATTCTGATTTTGTTTATGATAATATATTGATTGGTGGATACTACTTAATTCTGTTTTACTCCACCTATGTTAATCCAAATTATAATAATGCGGTGAGAATTTATAACTTTATTAGACCATCGTTGGAAGCGGATATGGATCCAAATGGACGAAGGGTGCTTGCGTATTACCAGTATTATATTTTGAAGCAACCTGAGCTTGCGGCAATTACACTCAATCAGGGAATTGAGTCTCTTAAGATATTTGATAAAGCAATTATGACTGAAGCAGAATTTAAACTTGAAAAGAGGCTTATGGAAGAATTACAGAATAGTATGACAGAAGCGCTTAATCCAGGTACATTTACAAGACCTGTAATAGAAAATACCTATGATGAAGGTCTTTTGCTGTAGGCGCAAAAAATATTAAGAAATAAAAACAAATAATAAAAACTAATATAAAATAAGAGAAAATAAAAGAGAAAATATAAATGGAAGATAAGAGATATGCAGTACTTATAGACTCAGACAATATCTCGTCGAAATATATAGCCAGTATCTTAGATGAGATGACGAAGTATGGAGTCGTAACTTATAAGAGAATATATGGTGATTGGACCTCTAGTCAGGCGAATAAATGGAAGAAGGAATTGATGGAGAATTCCATAACTCCTATTCAGCAGTTCCGAAATACCGTCGGAAAGAATGCTACAGATTCAACACTTATAATCGATGCCATGGATATCCTTTACACTCACAGTGTAGATGGATTTTGTATCGTATCCAGTGATGGAGATTTTACCAGACTTGCCAGCAGACTTAGGGAGTCTGGAATGCATGTTATAGGAATGGGTGAGAATAAAACTCCTCGTTCTTTTAGAGCAGCATGTACAGTGTTTACTGATCTTGAACTTCTTCTGGATCAGACTGTGGATGTGGCTTCTTCAAAAACTGGTTCGAAGGGCAAGTCGCAGAAAAAGGTGGAAAATGTTATTCCTCAGAAAGCAATTGAAAATGATATTATTGAAATCATTACTGAGAATGACAACCGTGGAAAAGAAACTGGACTGGGAGAGATTGGAAGCAGACTTCAGAAGAAGTATTCAGATTTCGATGTAAGAAATTATGGATATAGTTCACTTTCTACATTTATCGATGAAACTGCTGCCTTTGATGTAAAGAGGAAGGACAGTACAGTATTTGTAGCTCTTCATACAGATAAGGATATGAAGAAAAGAGTTAAAAGATTTACTATCGATACAGTTGCAGAGAGTGGAACAAAGGGTATTGAGCTGGGACATTTAGGACAGAAGATTCATGAAGAGTTTCCAAATTTCAATGCAAGAGAGTTTGGATATGCCACCCTTTCCAAGTTCATTTATGGGATTAAAGACCTGAAGGTCGAGAGTTCCGGTAGTTCCAGCCTAAAAGTGTTTATTAGATAAATTTTTTGGTCATTTTGTATATTTTATGTTGAAATTTTGAAAAAGGTATGTTAAAATATACTCAGTTAAGTGATAAGGATAAATAAAAAATCATTTAGCGATTGCCATAATTAATTAAGAATTTTAGTGTTTTATCATAATTTTTCCTCCAAAAGTCCAGAAGTCAAGTGGGGTATGACTTCTGGGCTTTTATTTTGTGATCAATAAGTTCATGCAGCAATCAAATATTCTAATCCCGCGAAAGCTCGCTTTCAAAAGGGATTAGGATGTTAGTTCATGCCCTTGTTTGTCTATTTATCCATTTTGTGTTAGTATATTCTTGGCTTTTTCAAGAAGCCATTTATAATTCTTGTGTGAGGATGATATGAGAATAGGTATATTTGATTCCGGAATAGGCGGAGTATCGGTGCTTCATGAAGCAGTGAGACTGCTCCCTGATGAAGAATATATATTTTATGCAGATGTGGATCATGTTCCATATGGTGTAAAAACCTCTGAGCAGGTGAAGGAATATGTGGATAGTATAGTTAGTGAACTCATTTCCATGGATGTGGATGCTGTGGTTATTGCATGCAATACAGCTACTTCAGTTGCTGCAAATCATGTTAGAGCGAAATATGATATTCCCATAATCGGAATGGAGCCTGCTGTCAAACCTGCGGTGGAGGCAGCGGCTGTGGGGGTTAATGAAAAGTCCAGAGTTTTGGTGATGGCCACCCCAATTACTATAAGAGAAAATAAACTCCATACTCTTCTGGAAAAAGTTGATACTCAGCATAGAGTGGATCTTTTGTCCATGCCTGGATTTGTTAGGATGGCGGAAGCTGAAATCTTTGACGGAGATGAGGTAGATGGGTATATTGAAGAACAGATGGCTGTACTGAACAAAGAACTTTATACAGAAGTTGTTCTTGGTTGTACTCATTTTAATTACTTTAAACCTGCACTAAAGAAGTTTTTTGGTGAGGGAGTAGAGCTGATTGATGGTAATCTCGGCACAGTAAGACATGTGGCTAAGGTCCTAGGGTTGGAAATCTCTCAGGGTAAGGTAGAGAAAAGTAATATAAAATATTATGAGTCGGGGCGTCTGGTTACAGAGCAGGAAAAACTTGATAAATTCATGAGACTTCATAGAAGACTTGAAGAGGTTCATGATATTAGATAATAAAAAATTAGAGGAGAAAGAATATGGCTACATCGATGCCTTGTGAATATTGTTGTTACTTCATGTATGATGAAGAAACAGAAGAATATGTTTGTGATGTGAATATGGATGAAGATGATTATGGTCGTCTCATGAGTGAACATTTTAAGACTTGTCCATTTTTTAAAGATGGAGATGAATATAAAGTGGTTAGACATCAAATGTAAGCTATACTCAGATAAAATACTACTTATTTTTTGAATAATAATACATTGTATAACTTGTGGCAAAACCGGTAATGAGTCCGCCCAGATGAGCGAGCACATTTACATCTTTTGATGCAGGTATCATAAGAAGAACTATTCCTATTAGAACTCTTGGTAGTGGGAATAGTTTTCTTGTTTCTGGGTCAAGGGCAAGAACTACAAGAGAGCCGATAAGTCCGCTGATTGCGCCAGAAGCACCGGCAGAAACTGCAGGAGAACTTGAAGCGGCGTCAAAGTACAGGCTCAGTAGATTACCGCAAATACCAGCGATAAAATAGATGATAAGAAACTTTATCTTACCGAAATAATTTTCAATATATTGTCCAACAACAATCAGGCAGAACATATTACTTGCTATATGTCGGAATCCGATATGAACAAACATCGCACTGATTATTCTCCACCACTGGCCGTCATCAATAATATATGGAGCATATTGTGCGCCATACCTTAGAAGAACCTCGGTGCTCTCACTTCCGCCACCCATAGTTTCTGCAATAAAGACCAGTGCGTTAATAGCAATAAGGATGATGGTGATAAACGGAGTGAAATTAGAAATACTATTTTTGGAGGAGTCTGGACCGTTGTTTAGGTTGTAAGGATCATTATCTATTTTGTAAGGGTCATTATTCATACTGTAAGGATCGTTGTTTGGGTATTGATTCATTTTTATTTCCTGTTTTTATTTTTTGAAAAACAAATGCTGCACTGAGCCTTTGACTTAGTGCAGCATAATTATTTTTATAGTCTTGACTACTTAATGTCAGATTACTGCTCGTTCTTCTGTGATGCAGCAAATGCTCCAGTAATGATAGCCATTGAGTAAACTTCCTGAGCTGTACATCCACGGGACAGATCGTTAATTGGTGAGTTAAGTCCAAGAAGGATAGGTCCGAAAGCTTCAAAGTTACCAATTCTCTGAGCAAGCTTGTAACCGATGTTACCAGCGTTGATGTCAGGGAAGATAAATGTGTTTGCGTGACCTGCAACATCTGAACCAGGTGCTTTCTTAGCTGCAACCTTTGGAGAAACAGCAGCGTCGAACTGAAGCTCGCCATCGATTGGAATGTTTGGAAGAAGTGCCTTTGTCTTTTCGGCAGCGTTACGCATCTTGTCAACGCTTTCTCCCTTACCTGAACCCTTTGTTGAGTAGCTAAGGAATGCAACCTTAGGATCAACACCGAAGAGCTCAGCACATTTGATTGTCTCTGTAGCGATTTCTACAAGATCGTCTTCTGAAGGATCGATTGTGATAGCACAGTCACCCATAGCGATTACTTCGTTGTCACCAGTTGCTCTTGGACGAACAAGAATGAAACATGATGTTACGATCTTGTTGCCTGGTTTAGTTTTTACAAGCTGGAATGCTGGACGAACTGTATCAGCTGTTGAATATGTAGCTCCGCCAAGGAGGCAGTCTGCATACCCCATCTTTACAAGAAGTGTACCAAAGTAGTTTGGCTGTGAAAGGTACTTGATAGCGTCCTCTCTTGTAACGCCCTTTGACTTACGAAGTTCAACGAACTCGTCAACCATCTTGTCAAAATCTTCGAAATTCTTAGGATCGATAATCTTAGCGCCGCGAATATTGAATCCGCTTTCTTCAGCAATCTTGAAAATCTCTTCCTCATTTCCAAGAAGGATTGGCTTCAAAAAGTTGCTTGAAAGAAGTCTTGATGATGCCTCAAGGATACGAGTATCATTTCCCTCTGTGAAAACAATTGTCTGGTGGTTTGTTTTAAGTATGTCTATTAACTTACCAAAACCTGAAAATGCCATATTTTTTTACCCCATTCTATAATTATAAATTTGTGATTGATGAGCCCATACATTCAAGCGTATACAAGTTCAATTAAAACTTATCTGATTGCATGTGGATTAATATACTCATACAACACATTCAACATAGTATTATAAGTCTGTAAGCCTTATTTTGCAACGAAAAATATGTTATAAACTGAGCTTAAATGATAACTATATTTTTGTGAAAAAGGGTGTGGAAGAATGGGGGATAAATGGTATAATATTTTCTATAAAAAAATCTACGAAAATTGGTCTGCAAGATGCTTTTTGGGTGATAGAGAAGTGTATAGTTGGATTGTCATTCTGAAAATTGTCATTCTAATTGTTATTCTAAAAAGATAAAGAGTCTTTAAATATGGGGGTATTGGTATGGCAGAAAGATTTGATCTATATGATGTAAATAGGAAACTGACGGGAAAAACATTGGAGAGAGGAACTAAAGTTCCTGAGGGTTACTACCGTTTAGTGGTACATGTATGTGTATTTGGAAGCGATGGAAGGATGCTTATTCAGAAGAGACAGCCCTTCAAGAGTGGTTGGTCAGGAATGTGGGATATAACTGCTGGTGGAAGTGCTCAGGCGGGAGATACCAGTCAGCAGGCTGCGTCGCGAGAACTTAAGGAAGAGGTGGGAATAGATTACGACCTCACAGGAATTAGACCAGCTATGACCATCTATTTTGATGGTGGTTTCAATGACATTTACACCATAAATATGGATGTGGATATAGATTCCCTGGAGCTCCAGACTGCGGAGGTGGAGCAGGTGAGATGGGCCAGTGAGGAAGAGATACTGGATATGCTTCACGAGAAGGAGTTTGTGTTATATAAAACTTCCTTTATATCACTGCTGTATTTTTTGAGAAATCATAATGGAGCATTTACTCATAAGGATCCAACAAAACAGAATAAATAAATTAAATAGATAAATAATAAATTCTAAAATCAAAAATAAAACTGTCCTGCATTTATGGTGCTATAAATATCACTTAGCGCATAAAAAAGGGCAGTTTTCTTATGGCTAAAAATAAAGCTTATTCTTGACAATCAATAAGTAGTAAGATACACTTAACCATTGTTTATAATAGATGAATAAAGTAGAAGAATAGTGTGTTTACGAATTTTATGAATAAGATAAAGAGAGGTTAAAACTGTGGCAAAAAAAATAGGAAGAAATGATCCATGTTGGTGTGGAAGTGGAAAAAAGTATAAAGTTTGTCATGAGGCATTTGATCGAAAACTGGAAATGTATAGCAATCAGGGACATATTGTTCCAATGCGTAAGATGATCAAAACACCTGAACAGATTGCTCTTATCAAGGAGAGTGCGAAGGTCAATGTTGAATGTCTGGATGTGGTAGCTGATAAGATCTGTGTAGGTATGAGTACAGAGGATATCAACCGCATCATAAATGAAGTATGTGAGAAGCATGGTGCAATACCTGCTCCACTTAATTATCAGGGATTCCCAAAGAGCGTTTGTACTTCTATAAATGATGCTGTATGCCATGGCATTCCAAGTGAGGATGAAATCCTTCAGGATGGAGATATCATAAATGTTGATTGCTCAACTATATTAAATGGATATTTTTCAGACTCTTCTCGTATGTTCATGATGGGAAATGTGTCTGAAGAGAATAAGAAGCTTGTGGAAGCGGTTAAGGAAAGTGTTTATCTCGGCCTTGAAGAAGTTAAGCCATGGAAATTCCTTGGTGATATGGGACAGGTTATTCATGACTTCTGTAAGTCAAAGGGATACAGCGTAGTTCGTGAGATCGGTGGCCACGGAGTAGGAGTTGAATTCCATGAGGATCCATGGGTAAGCTATGTATCAAAGCGTGGTACTGAGATGCTGATGGTTCCTGGAATGATGTTCACAATTGAGCCAATGGTTAATATGGGCAAGCCAGATGTATTCGTAGATGAAGAAAATGATTGGACTGTATATACAGAGGATGGCTCAATGTCAGCTCAGTGGGAGATACAGGTTTTAGTGACAGAAGAAGGTCACGAAATCATTTCCTGGTAGTATAACTGGGAGTATAGATTTTAGTAGTTTAGCAGAGGAGTTAATTATGAAGACACCATTTGTAACAAAAGAACAGGTCGAAGAAATTGTAAAGACCTACCCAACCCCATTTCATATTTATGACGAGAAAGGAATCAGAGAAAATGCAAGAGCTATGAATAAAGCTTTTTCATGGAACCCTGGTTTCAAGGAGTACTTTGCAGTTAAGGCAACTCCAAACCCAACTATCCTGAAGATACTTCATGAGGAAGGATGTGGAACAGACTGTTCATCAATGGCTGAATTGGTTATGTCTGAGAGAGTCGGTATTAAAGGCTATGATGTAATGTTCTCGTCAAATGAAACTCCTGCTGAAGAGTTTGTAAAATGTGCAGAGATTGGTGGAATTATCAATCTTGATGACATTACTCATATAGATTTTGTGCTTGAAGCATTAGGCGGAAAGCTTCCTAAGAGAATGTCCTGCCGTTTCAATCCAGGTGGAATCTTCCAGCTGGGAGAAAGCGAAGAAGCAGTTCAGGTTATGGATAATCCTGGAGATGCCAAGTACGGAATGACACCAGAACAGATTATAGAAGCTTACAAGAGACTTTCTGATCTGGGAGTTGAGGAGCTTGGTATTCATAGCTTCCTTGCAAGTAATACTCTTTCAAATGATTACTATCCTGCACTTGCGAAGATTCTCTTCGAGCTTGCAGTAGAGATTAAAGAAAAGACTGGAGTTAAGCTTTCATTTATCAATCTTTCAGGTGGTGTTGGTATTGCATATCAGCCAGATGCACCAGCAAATGATATTGCAAAGATTGGTGAGGGCGTTCACAAAGTTTATGATGAGGTACTTGTTCCTGCGGGAATGGGCGATGTTTCCATCTTCACTGAGCTGGGAAGATTCATGCTTGCGCCATATGGACATCTCATCACAAAGGCTGTTCATGAGAAACACATTTACAAAGAGTACATCGGTGTAGATGCTTGTGCAGCGAACCTTATGAGACCAGCGATGTATGGTTCATATCATCATCTTACAGTTCTCGGCAAGGAGGAGGCTCCTGCAACTGAGACTTATGATGTGGTTGGATCTCTTTGTGAAAATAATGATAAGTTTGCAATTGACAGAAAACTTCCTAAGATTGATATGGGAGATTATATCTGCATCCATGATACAGGAGCACATGGTTTTGCCATGGGTTATAACTACAACGGAAGACTTTGGTCTTCAGAGCTTCTTCTTCGTGAAGATAATTCAGTAGTATGTATTAGAAGAGCTGAGACTCTTGATGATTACTTTGCTACACTTGATGGCTTCTGGGATATAGAGTTATAATTTTCAATAAGATTTATTGGCCTGTTGTTTGAAAGTAGATAGGGGTGGTGCATAGTGATTTGTTGGAAATGTGGAAATCAGATAGATGAAGGCTCATTGTTTTGTCCTTATTGTGGAAGTCAGCAGGCACAGCAATCAGTACCTGCTTCAAATCAGAACAAGAATAAAGAACCACGAAGTCATGTAGGCGTGATGGTGGGAGGCATATGTGCAGCTCTTGCAGCACTTATGCTGGTTGGTGTGGTAATCCTTATGGTTGTAAGAGGAAACTCTTCGGAGGATCACAAGAAGCGTAGAACTGAAAAGACCACTGAGCAGGTCAGCGAGGTTGTGACAGAAGCAACTTCAGAAGAGGTTGCCAGTACAGAAGCAGAAACTGAGGCATCAACTGAAGGTGCAAAGGTGGATGATGAAATACTTGAGTCTGCTAAAGCGGCATATCTAAATCTCCTTACAGAGCATTCTTCGAAGATTCAGGCATATAACTGGCAGAGAGGCTATGGCGTAAGTTATACCGAGCCAGTTGCCGTGGATGATATAAATGGTGACGGTGTTCCAGAACTCATTTTCCTGGAAGCGGAAAATGAATATCTTGCCGGCTACTATATCTATGGATTTAAAGATGGCGCAGTTACGATGCTTTCTGATATACAGGATATAGATGCTGAGGTTGCTGGCGGATCTGTTTACTATATAGCGGCGTTAAAGGATTCAAATGATCTGTTTGTTTATCATAGTGTATCTGATGAGGGTTCAGAAGAAATATTCTATGAAATGAATCTGACTGAGGATGGTCTTTATAGAAAAGGTGCAGAGTACCGGAGAGATATCTATCCAAATGAAGATTATACTTCCGTGAATGTGACTTATTATAAGAGTGGAGATGAGATATCAGAGGCGGACTTTAATGATTTTGTAAATTCCAAAGAGGATAATATTAGAACCTTTATCTCATATTCTGAGGGCGAAGATATTGCCGCTCTTGTAGGTCGAAAAGGCAGTATATGTATGCCTATAGATAGAGCTAGAGAAGAACTTGGTGGAGAACCTGAAGAGAGTACTCAGTCTTCATCTGAGGGTGCCCTACCTTTGGGTGATGGAATGGAATTTTGTTTTGCCAGTGGAGCAGGTGGATGGGGCACCTATATGACAGTAAAATCTGATGGCAGCTTCGTTGGAAACTACCATGATTCGGAAATGGGTAATATAGGTGAAGGATATCCAAATGGTTCAGTAGCTTACTGTGATTTCTCAGGACAGTTTAAGAACATTACGAAGATAGATGACTATACTTACAAGATGGAACTAGATGGCTATGATATGACCTATGAGCCTGGTACGGAAGAGATTAAAGACGAGATACTATATGAATATTCAACTGCATATGGATTAGAGGGTGGAAAGACATTTTACCTCTACCTTCCTGATAAGCCTGTAGCAGGACTTCCTGAGGAATTTATCGGTTGGGCTAGCGGAGTGGTTGGAGATGTGAGCAAGTTTGAAACTTTAGGTTGTTATGCAATTCATAATGTAGAAGAGGATAATGGTTTCTTTGTTTATTCATACTAATTAAACATACTGGTTTTGAGTCTGCTGATTCAAAATATCAAGGCTAAAACATAGTTTTATAATTGACTTAAATGTAGTAGAATAGGGGATGTGGGTTTCCACATCCCTTTTAATATAATATATACGCTTTATACCGAGAAAACTTCACTATGGTTTTCGGAGGAATTCCTTGGTATTAAACGAGAAGTTATGAGCATCAGGAGGTATTCTATATGGTAATAAATTTTAAAAAGCATAAAGTTATTAGCACTATACTTGCTGCAGCTTTGGTTATGTCAGCTTCATTTGTCCCTGGTTTTAAGTCGAATGCAGAAGGCTGGCAGGGAGATGGAACAGGCTGGTGGTATCAGGAGGCAGATGGTTCATTTCCTTCAGAAAGTTGGAAAGAGCTGGATGGAAAATGGTATTACTTTGATGCGGCTGGCTACATGGTAACCGGTTGGAGAGAAGTAAAAGGAACATATTATTATTTTGAATCAGATGGCACTATGGCTACTGATAAATGGATTGATAATTATTATGTGGATGCCAGCGGTGCGTGGTCAAAGACTAACGGAGCTACAGGCTGGCAGATGATGAACGGTAAATGGTACTACTACAATGAAGATGGTTCGGCGGCAACCGGCTGGATGAAGGCTGGAAGATATTGGTATTATCTGGATGCTGATGGAGGTACTCATACAGGCTGGCTTCAGTCTGGAGGGGACTGGTATTACATGGCATCAGATGGCAAGATGAGTGTAGACTGGATATATGATGGTACTGACTGGTACCTTATGAGTGCAGAAGGAAAATGGATCGACGACTACAAGATAATCTATCTAACCTTTGATGATGGTCCTGGACCTTACACAGACAGACTTCTGAGCATTCTTGATGAGTATAATGTTAAGGCAACATTCTTTGTAACAGCTGGGCATTCGGATTATCAGTATTGTATAGCGAAAGAATATAATGCGGGACATACAGTGGCAGTACATTCATATACACATAACTATAGGAAAATATATGCCAGTGAGAATGCATATTGGTCGGATTTTGAGTACATGAATGATGTTATTGAGAGTCAGACTGGAGAAAGAACTAATCTCTTCAGATTCCCTGGTGGAAGCTCAAACAAAGTCAGTTCATTTAACAAGGGCATTATGACCAGACTTACAAAGCAGGCTGGTCAGAAGGGGTATAAATATTTCGACTGGAATGTTCTTAGCGGCGATGCTGGTGAAACTACCAGCAGCACCAAGGTTTATAATAATCTGGTTAAGGGAGTACAGTCACATAATGAAAGTGTGATCCTTTGCCACGATATTAAGAGCTACACAGTTGATGCTATGGAAAGCTTTATTCCATGGGCGCTGACTCATGGATATACATTTATTCCACTTACAGAGAACAGTATAGGTGCACATCATAGTGTACAGAACTAATCTACAAAATTAATGTGTAGAATTTATGTGCAGAATTTATGTTTAGTGGCAAAGTTGGAGTAATATTTTATCATAAGATTTAAAAAATGTTTTAAGTGAAAAGGGGGTTAGCATGACTAAGAAAATCGATTACAAGAGATCAGATTACATTAACTGGGATCAGTATTTTATGGGGATAGCACTTCTATCTGCTGAAAGAAGTAAGGATCCTAGTACACAGGTAGGTGCCTGCATCGTTGATCAGGACAACCGCATTCTGTCCATGGGTTATAATGGAATGCCAAGGGGCTGTGACGATGACGATATGCCTTGGGGAAGAGACGGGGCTGTTCTGGATAGCAAGTATGCATTTGTATGTCATGCAGAACTTAATGCAATCCTCAACTACCATGGGACTGGAACTCTCATGGGCGCAAGAGTGTATGTAACACTGTTCCCATGTAACGAGTGCGCTAAGGCTATCATCCAAAGTGGAATAGCAGAGATTATTTATATGTCAGATAAATATGCCGACAGCGAAAGCACTATTGCTTCTAAGAAGATGTTTGATATGACAGGTATCAAATACCGCAAGTACGAGCCAGCAGGCAGGGATATAGTGCTAAGCATATAATGTGTAAAAGGGGACAGGTCCATTTTGCACATAAGACGGATAGCAGGTAAGGTGATTATGGAAAAACAAATTGAAAGCTTCAGCCGTGAAGATACATTTAACTTTGCAAAGGCACTGGGAGAAAATGCGAAACCAGGCGAGGTATATTGCTTGAGTGGAGACCTGGGTGTGGGCAAGACTGTATTTGCACAGGGCTTTGGCGCAGGACTTGGAATAGATGAACCAATGTCCAGTCCAACATTTACAATACTTCAGGAATATACAGAGGGGCGACTCCCTCTGTATCATTATGATGTGTACCGTGTTGGGGATGTGGATGAGATGGAAGAAACCGGATTCTACGAATATGTAGGCGGCGATGGAGTGGCGCTTATAGAGTGGGCTGAACTTATTGAGGAGATAATACCTGCAAATGCAGTCCATGTGCTTATTGAAAAAAATGTGGAAAAAGGTTTTGACTATCGTTTGATAAAGGTTGAATCTTAGATTTTCGATAATAGATTTTGAAAATACAAAATTCCAAAAACAGATAATAGAAATAATTAATATAAATAATAAAAATAAAAACAAATATAAAAATATAAACAAAGGAATACTAGCATGAAAATACTAGGAATTGACAGCTCCGGTATGGTGGCTTCCGTCGCCTTAGTGGAGGATGATGTAGTAATTGCAGAATATACCATGAACCATAAGAAGACTCATTCGGAGACTCTTCTTCCAATGATTGACGAGATTGTTCGTACATCGGAAATGAAACTGGATGAGCTGGACGCTATCGCTATAGCAGCGGGACCGGGGTCATTTACGGGACTTAGGATAGGTGCAGCCACAGCAAAGGGACTTGCGCTGGCAAATGACATTCCTATTGTACCGGTTAAGACTTGTGAAGGGCTTGCGTATAACATGTGGGGAGCAGAGGGATTGGTTTGTCCAATAGTTGATGCCCGCAGAAATCAGGTATATACAGGCGTTTATAAAGTGTCTGGTGGCATTGAAGTCATAAAGGATCAGGAGCCTATGGATATCCATGACCTGATCACATATTTAAATGATTTTAATTCTGTAACTTTTCTTGGGGACGGAGTTCCAATTTACGAAAAAATCATCTGGAATGAAATATATATTCCATGCAAGATTGCGCCGGCAAATATGAACCGTCAGCGTGGAGCTTCCATAGCAACTTATGGTGCCATGCTTTATAAAGAGGGTAAGTACATAAATGCTGATGACTTCGCTCCGGATTATCTAAGGAAATCCCAGGCGGAAAGAGTTCGCGACGAGTCGAAGGGTTAGAGAAAGTATGTCGATATTTCAGGATATAGCAAAACTAGAAAATGATAATTTCTCCGATGCATGGAGTGAAAGTTCGCTGGAGCAGACATTTGAATATGACTACAACCATCTCCTGCTGGAAAAAAGAGGAGGGAAAGTTGTGGGCTATATCATCTATTCAGATGTTCAGGGGGAAGCAGAGCTTCTTCGTATAGCGGTAGATAAAAGCTTTCGCAGGCAGGGGATTGCAGATACCCTCATGCAGAATATGCTGGAGGAGCTAAATGAGTCTGGTGCCGAAAGGGTTAGCCTGGAGGTGAGAGCTCATAATATCTCTGCAGTTTCTCTTTATAAGAAATATGGTTTTAAAGACATTTTCATTCGGGAGAATTATTATCATGATCCTGAGGATGACGCGCTTATATTTCAATTACAGTTATAGAGTTGAAATATGATTTATGCAAATAAACAATTCAAAGAAATGATCAATAAAAATCTAAAAATAAAAATCTAAAAAAGGAAAAATAATATGATAGATGTTTGTCTACTGGGAACTGGTGGAATGATGCCACTTCCCTATAGAGCACTAACTTCATTAATGCTGAGATATAACGGGAGTAGCCTTTTAGTCGATTGTGGCGAGGCTACTCAGATTTCTGTTCGCAGAAGGGGTTGGAGTTTCAATCCAATTGATGTGATCTTTATAACCCATTTTCATGCGGATCATATAAGTGGTCTTCCAGGAATGCTGCTGGCCATGGGAAATGCGGATCGAAGAGAAACTGTTACCATAGTAGGACCTGAGGGGATTGAACATGTGGTAAGGTCGCTGCTCGTTATTGCGCCGAGACTTCCATTTGAGGTAAGGTGCATAGAATTGGATAAGTCAAAAGTCGAAGAGGTGTTGGAAATTGTGGGATTGAGAGTGAAGGCTTTCAAGGTTAATCACAACATGCTCTGTTATGGATACAGCTTTGAACTGGATAGAGCTGGAAAATTCGATGCAGATGCAGCGAAGAATCTGGGGCTTCCAGTACAGTTCTGGAATAGACTGCAGAAGGGCGAGGAGATTGAATTCGAAGGAAAAACATATACCAGTGATATGGTGATGGGCCCTGCAAGAAAGGGACTTAAGATTACCTACACAACCGATACCCGTCCGACTGATAAAATAGTTGAGGAAGCAACAGGCGCAGATCTCTTTATTTGCGAGGGTATGTATGGAGATAATGATGCGGAGTCTATCTCCAAGGCCAGAGAGAAGAAACATATGACCATGCAGGAAGCGGCTGAGATAGCAGTTAAGGCGCAGCCAAAGGAAATGTGGTTGACTCACTATTCTCCTTCCATGATAAAGCCGGAGCAATACGCGGATGCCATCAGGGATATCTTCCCAAGGGCAGTTGTTAGTAAGGACAGGCGTACACTGGAACTGAATTTTGAAGACGATTAAGAAGTGTTTGAAACATTATGCTGATTTGATGACACTATAGTGGTTAATGAGAAAGGGAATCCCAGCTTTAGCTACATAGTGGATATGATTATATGGAGTTTATAAGAAATGGGAACTAATATTCTTGGAATTGAAACCTCTTGTGATGAGACAGCTGCGGCTGTAGTGGCAGATGGTAGAGAGGTAATATCAAATGTAATCTATACGCAGATACCTACCCACACTCTTTACGGTGGTGTGGTTCCAGAGATTGCATCTAGAGAACATGTACTTAAGATAAATCAGGTTATTAAGAAGGCACTTTCAGATGCTGAGATGACCTGGGAGGATATTGATGCTATCGCTGTAACCTATGGACCTGGTCTGGTTGGACCTCTTCTTATAGGTGTAAGTACTGCAAAGGCGCTGGCTTATGCCAAGGGGATTCCTCTTGTGGGCGTAAATCATATAGAGGGACATATTTGCGCTAATTATCTAGAGGATGCTGGTGTAGAGAAGGAGGATGGCAAAACAGCTGAAGAGATGTCTAAGCCTTCTTCTATAGAACCACCATATATGTGTTTGGTTGCATCAGGTGGGCATTCGCATATTGTTAGAGTTGATAATTATACAGAATATACGATTATAGGACGCACCCACGATGATGCGGCAGGCGAAGCATTTGATAAGGTAGCACGAGCTATCGGGCTTGGTTATCCTGGCGGTCCAAAGGTAGATAAGCTGGCCAGAGAAGGAAATCCAAAGGCTATAGAATTCCCAAGAGCTAGTGTGGGAGATTCACCTTACGATTTCTCATTTAGCGGAATTAAGTCTGCAGTTCTTAATTATCTAAATGGAGCTGAGATGAAGGGGCTGGAGGTAAATAAAGCTGATGTGGCAGCATCCTTCCAGCAGGCAGTTATAGATGTACTTGCGGATCATACGATTAAAGCGGCCCTTGATAATAATATGAAGACGGTTGCTCTTGCCGGTGGAGTGGCAGCAAACTCCCTGCTTCGTACAACCATGAAGGAGAGGGCTGAAGCAAAGGGACTTAGATTCCACTGCCCTGAACTTATTTTCTGTACAGATAATGGAGCCATGATCGCAGCTGCAGGATATCATGAATTTATTGCAGGCAGAAGAGCGGATCTTTATCTAAATGCGATTCCTAATCTGAAGATTGGTGAGAGATAGAGGAGAGGTAAGATGGTTAGTGCAATTGTTCTTGCAGCAGGCAAGGGGAGTCGGATGAAGTCCGACACAGCGAAACAATTTATGGAGATACATGGAAAGCCACTTCTTTACTACAGCCTTAAGGTATTTGATGCCAGTGTAGTGGATGAGATCATTTTGGTTACCAGAGGAAACGATATAGACTATGTCAGGGAAGAGATAGTCGAAAAGTATGGCTTCAAAAAAGTTAGGCGAATCGTGGCAGGTGGTAAGGAGAGATTTAATTCTGTTAGTAAAGGGCTTAGAGCTTGCGATAGACGGAATAAGATTATTATGATCCATGATGCGGCGAGACCATGTGTCACAAACCGAATGATCTTAGATAGCATTTCCGGTGCACGAAGATATAAGGCATGTACCGTTGCAATGCCAGTTAAGGATACTATAAAGATTATCGATGATGAGGGCTTTGGAGTTGAAACACCGGATAGAAATAAGGTATATCAAATTCAGACTCCTCAGACTTTTGATAGAAAGACCTTAGAGGAGGCCTATGAAAGGCTTCGTATAAGTGGTGATACAGATATTACTGATGACACCATGGTGGTGGAGCGGTATCTGGATATTCATTCGAAGATGATCGAAGGCAGTTACGAAAATATCAAGGTAACTACACCTGAAGATGTAAAGCTGGCGGAGATATATTTATCCTAGAATTGCGAGAATTTCGTAAGAAATGGAGCAATCCGTATGTCATATGGTGTAAAAAGGTACTTTTGACACCCACATCATATAATTGATTATAATAAACTAAAATAGAAGATAAAAAGAAGGTAAAATCGAAGATAAAAAGAAGGCAAAGAGGAAGGTAAAAAGGAAGGAAAAATGAAGAAAAACAATAAACTGAAATTTAAGAGGGCGTTGGCGGTAATTCTTGCATTTACCATGCTTATGTCTGTGACGGCTTGTCGTACTCCAAATGAGTTTTATCATGAAGTAATCCTTGGAGAAACAGTGGGCAATAAGCCAAAGAAGGACAAAGACAAAGATAAAGAAGATAAAACTACTGAAGAAGCGACAGAGGATGATGCTTCATTAAATGAACCGGAACCAGAGTATGCGGATACTGAAAATGAGGAATTCGAAGATTTCCTCTGGGAGTATTTTAAAGATAATGTTACATCTGATACTCTGAATTACAAATCCCTTATAGCTAGTAGAGATTCCTATCCTGATATTCAGATGGAAGAGGCTACCCTTGGAGATGCAAGGATGGATGCTGAAGCTATTGAGGAGTCCAAGGAAAAGGATAATGAAACATATGAGAAACTACTTTCCTTTGAGGATGCTGAACTTACTGAGGATGAGAGATTTACCTTTGAATGTATGAAGAGAGATATGGAGATAAATCTTCATATCTATGACAACATATATCTATACGAACCATTTTCACCTGGTAGAGGTGCTCAGGAAAATCTGACCAGTAATTTTACAGATTATACTTTTGATAACAAGCAGGATGTAGATGATTATATTACAGTGCTCGGACAGGTAAGAGAGTATTTTGGTGACCTTATTGAATTCGAATATGAAAAGTCCGAAAAGGGATATTTTATGTCTGATGCTGTTGCAGATAAGGTTATCGAACAGTGCGAAGAATTTACTAAGAGTAAAGATGATCATGTACTGGTGACAGATTTTGATGAAAGAATAGACGCAGTTGATTTCCTTAGTGATGAAGAAAAGGAAGAATATAAAGAGAAGAATAAAGATTTAATCCTTAATGTTGTTATTCCTTCTTATGATGATCTGAAGAGCTGTATTGAGGAACTGAAGGGAACCGGAAAGAATGATGGCGGAATCTGTGGTTTTGAAGGCGGAAAGGATTATTATAGAGATTACTATTTCCCTAAGTTTTCTGGTTCAGCAAAAACTCCAGAAGAAGAGATAAAGATTATGGATGAGCGTTGGGATAACCTTCTTGTGGAACTTTCATCTATATATTATTCAAATCCTGATGCATATGACTGGGCGGTTGAGCACGGTGATGAAGCATTTGCAACTTATGATGAAATGGATGTAGAAGATCTGGTTAATCATCTTCAGGAGAAGTATATGGATGACTTCCCGATAGATGAAAAAATCCCATTTGATATTAAGTTCATGTCAGACAGTGTTTCAAAGATTAGTGAAAATACAGTGGCATATTATCAGGTTTGTCCAGTGGATAATCCAAATAAGAATCTTATCGTTGTTAATCCGGCATATGAGGATGACAGATTTAATACTCTAGCTCACGAGGGAACTCCAGGACATATGTTCCAGTTCTGGTATTTCAGAAATACTAATCCTAATCCTGGAAGACAGGTTGCATTTAACCTTGGTTATATCGAAGGATGGGCAGTATATGCAAGTTATCAGACACAGGATAACTGTGACTTTGAAGGCGAAAATGAGTATGGCTCCATCGTTGGAAAGATTATGAGAATAGATACTGACCTTAACTATCTTATGTTGGGAAGAGCTGATCTTGGTGTAAACTATGAAGGTTGGGGCGTAGATGAGCTTGCAGAATATTTGACAGGAAAGGTTGCTGAAGGAAGCGAGAAGGAAGTGGCTGCAGATCTTATAACTTCATTGTCAGGAGATCCAGGACTTTATCTCAGTTATACAACAGGTTTCTATGAGATGGAAGAAATGCGTGAATATGCTGAGGATAAGTTGGGCAGTAAATTTGATGCGAAAGAGTATCACAAGGTGATTCTTGATGCAGGTCCATGTCAGTTTGAACTGCTTAAGAAAAAGGTGGATAAATACATCAAAGAAAACAGATAATTATTATCGTCAGATGGTGATAAAAAGAGCGTTCATGTTGGCCAAAGTCCTAATGAATATATAGAGAAAGATATTTCTTATAAAATTGTTAGAAAAAGTAAGTGATGCTTGACTTATTATCTTAGAAAAATTATACTAGAAGGCGTTGGTGTTAGTGTGTTTTAACTAGCTTCAACGCCTTAACTTATGTACAAAATCTTATTAAAGATAAATGTTTCAAGGAGGAAAATAAAATGGCAAATGTTGATTTAACAAAGTACGGAATCACTGGTACTACTGAGATTATCCACAATCCTTCATTTGAGGATCTTTACAAGTATGAGATGGATCCTTCACTTGAAGGTTATGAGAAGGGTGTTGAGACAGAGCTTGGCGCTGTTAATGTTATGACAGGTATTTATACAGGTCGTTCACCTAAGGATAAGTTCATCGTTATGGATGAGAATTCAAAGGACACAGTATGGTGGACATCAGATGAGTATCCAAATGATAACCATCCTGCTTCTCAGGAAGCTTGGGCAGCAGTTAAGGAAATCGCTAAGAAGGAGCTTTCAGACAAGAAGCTTTTCGTAGTAGATGCTTTCTGTGGTGCTAATGAAGATACAAGAATGGCAGTTCGTTTCATCGTTGAGGTTG
>CAMNGU010000031.1 GCA_946538525.1 uncultured Lachnospiraceae bacterium | reverse complement strand
GAGCAATCCGTATGTCATATGGTGTCAAAAGGTACTTTTGACACCCACATCATAAGCTATAATCTATATATAGTAGGTAAAATTTATAAGGCTAAATAAATCTGAATAAATCTAATAGGTTAAATGTATGTATAATATAATGATTGTTGAAGATGATGTTAATATTGGGAATATGCTTCAGGAAGCACTGGAGTTGGAAAAGTACAACGTATCAAGAGCATATTCAGGAACTGAAGCTCTGATGCTTTTAGAGAGAGAAAAACCGGATCTGGTACTTCTGGATCTAATGCTTCCAGGTCTTTCGGGAGAGGAGATACTTCCTCGGCTGGGAGGAGCACTTACCATTGTTATGAGTGCAAAGACTGATATTGACAGTAAGCTCAAGATGCTTTATGAGGGAGCCAGTGACTATGTAACAAAGCCATTTATCTTATCTGAGATGTTGGCTAGGATAGCGGCACTTCTTCGGTTATCAGTAGCTAAGGAAGATGAATCTGCTGAGGATGAAGAAGTGGAAGATATGGTCACAAGAGTTGGAAATATCTCACTTAATACAGAGTTGATGACAGTTACTATTGATGGAAATGAAACCAGTCTTACAAGAACTGAGACAGCTATTCTAAATATACTGATGCTTAATGCTAACCGTCCATTAGGAAGAAGCACTATTTTGGAGCGGATTAGTGAAGATACTCCTGATTGTACTGAAAGATCCTTAAAGCAGCATATTAGTAATATCAGAAAGAAACTGGAAGCTCTGGATGGTATAGACCATATTGAAGCTATCTATGGTATTGGCTTTAAGTTTAGTGAATAATAAATATTTAAAATCTTGACGAAATCTTGACGATTTGTTTACCACTTTCTTGACTAGAAGGTGGTATTCTTTTTTTGGAAAAATATAAGAGAAAAATATCTAAAAATACGAAAAGAAAGGCATATAAAAATGGAATATGTATTTAAATGTAACAATCTGAGTAAGAAGTATGGAAAGTTTCAGGCTCTTACAGAGTTGAATATGGAGATTCCAAAGGGCTCTATATATGGATTTGTTGGGAAAAATGGAGCTGGTAAGACAACACTGATCAGGCTCCTGTCTGGTCTTCAGTTTCCGACATCAGGTTCCTACGAGCTTATGGGAGTGAGTAATACAGATAAAAATATAATTAAGGTAAGACGCAGGATGGGAGCGGTAGTTGAGTCTCCTGCAATATATAAAGATTTAAATGCGAGAGATAATCTAATACAGCAATGTCTTATGCTGGGACTTCCAGATTTTAATAAGGTGGATGAGCTTTTAGATTTAGTTGGACTGGCAGGAACCGGAAAGAAGAAAGCGAAGAACTTTTCTCTCGGTATGAAACAAAGGCTGGGTATCGCAGTTGCCCTCTGTGGAGATCCGGATTTCATCATTCTTGATGAGCCAACCAATGGATTAGATCCACAGGGGATTATAGAGATTAGAGAGCTTATAATTCGTCTTAACAAACAGCGAGGAATCACATTTCTCATTTCTAGCCATATACTTGATGAGCTTGCGAGAATGGCAACCCACTATGGATTTATAGATAAGGGACATATTGTTCGCCAGATGAGCAGTGAGGAACTACAGAAAGAGTGTCGTAAGTCAGTACGCATGAAGGTAAATGATACATCACTCCTTTCAAAAGTACTGGAGGAAAAGGGATTTGAGTACAAGCTTATGGATAAACATCAGGCTGATGTATTTATGGAGATGAACTTCTCAGAATTTGCCAGAGCCTGTGACAAAGTGGGATGCGAGATCATCACCATGGAGGAGAATGACGAAAGTCTTGAAGCCTTTTACCTATCTCTACTTGGAGGCAAAGAAAATGTTTAGAATACTTTATTCAGATATTAGAAAAATATTTACCCATTGGGGTTTTAAAGTCTGCCTTATTGTAAATATAAGTTATCACATATTTACGGTGGTTCTGCTGAAGATTGTAAGTTATGTGGCCTTTAAAGAAAGTATAGATGCAGATTCAGTTGCATTTACCTACGCAGGTATGGCGGCATTTCTAATAACCGCTAGTACACTTCTTACAACAACTTCAGAATATACAGATGGATGCCTTAGGAACAAATTGATCTCAGGGGTAAAAAGATATGAAATCATTCTTTCAGCTGTCATCGGAGGAATGGTTCAGGGAGCTGTTCACTCCATGGCTGCAGCTATTACGGCAACAGTGACAGATGCAATTCTAACTACAGGATTTGATTTTTATACCATTCCTGAGGTTGCAGATTATTGGCTTGTTATAACCCTTGCATGTATGGCCATAGGAGCATTTTCAACTGTGATTATTATGGTGTTAGGAGGCGGAAGATCTGCATATGTTGTGGGACTTACTCTGGTTATTGCGCTGAGAGTTCTTTCTATGAGAATACTAGATAAGCTTTTCCCTGTATCAGGAGAAGTGGTCATAACTGGGAAGACGCTGGCACTTTACAGATTTACTGATAGATTTGTTCCTTACCTACATTTGGCTTCAAGACCACATTATGGATTCGAAAGTTATCTGATAGGAAGTTTTGGTCTCATTCTAATTTCAACAGTTTTAGGAATAATAATCTTTAACAGGAAGGAAATAGTATAAAAGATGTTTAATCTATATAAGGCTAATATGGCCAGGTTATTTAAGAAAAGTTTTTATATATTTGGTTTAGTAGTTGCAGTAATTGTTACATATGCTTTTACCAGTAATATGGTGGAACTTCCATTTCTAGCAGAGGCTAAACCTGCAGATATAATGATATTCGTAAGTGCCGCTATGATTGCTTTTTTCACAATCTTTGTTCCTATCTTTACTAACTCTGAGTATACCGATGGAGTTATTAGAAACAAAATGATAGCAGGAATATCTCAGAAAGAAATCTATATAAGTCATCTATTAACTGAGTTATCTGCAGCCGTAATCATGTGGGTATGCTACATCTTTGGTGGAATTATTGGTGGAGCAAGATTAAATAGTAACTACATTATAGCTAATGTCGTAATTCTTTTCGCGTTATTTAATTATATAGCTACAGTACTTGTTGTAGCATTTCGACTTAAAAAGATAGTGGCAGTTATGATCATTGAGGCGTTTATATTCAATATGTGTTTCAACAGTGTTATGATGGGAAATCTTTTTTTGACATTAACAAAGGATGGCGTACAGAGGGTTATGTCATGGCTATATAATGTGTCAGCACTAGGACAATGGTTCACAAAAACAGGGTTTGCTGATGAGGTTGCAAATCCGGGGGTTAAAGCGCAGGTTCTAATTTCATTTGTTATCATAATAGTTATGACATTTATTGGAACATTTAGGCTGAATAAAAGAGATTTGGTGTAGAGAATTAAAAATGGCAGATATATAAAAAGGACAGATATACAAAAAGGACAGATATACAAAATGAAGAGTTTAAAGATAAAGTTTTTGGTGGGAGCTGTGGCAATAGCTATATTCTTTGGAGTGTTAACATTTTTAAAATGTGGAAATACATTTTCTCCGGAGAAGAAAATCGAAGGGATTGAAGAAGTAGGAGTAAGCTTTGAAAACTTTAGTATCCCAAAGGATGTTCGTGTGGTTGGAATCGGAGAAGGAAGTCATGGAAATAAAGAATTTCAGATTGCGAAAAAAGAGGTTCTTCAGAAAGTCGTAAATGAGGGAGATGGTCGTTCAATCAGTTTTGAACTTTCTGTTGGTGAAGGCGCTATGATAAATGATGCAATTCATGAATCAGAAACAGATCTTACAGAACTAGTGGGAGAACTTAGTTATCCACTTTATGATACGGAAGAGATAGTTGATCTTCTTTCCTGGATGAGAGATTTTAATCAAAATGTTCCATATGAAGAGTCGATTATGTTATACGGAGTTGATATGCAGGGAGCATATAAGTCTATTGAGTATATGCAGGGACTTTGTGAACAGGGCACTTCATTTTTCACAGAAGATGAGAAGGAGACGATTATGTCTCTGGATGCCGATTCAGAAGATTATGCTTCGGAGCGGGATTTTTTTGACGGACTGTCAAATAGACTTCTTGCAACGGAGGATATAGAGAGTAAGCAGCTGGGAGTGGTGGTTAAAGCCTTAGTGCAGAGTATTGATGCGCCTGAGTTTGGTGGATATGATAATGAATATGGTATACACCGTGATAAATCTATGGCTGAAAATCTAAAGACCTTTTCTGAGATTGAAGAGGCGAGAGGTTACACACAGGTTGTTATCACTGCTCATAATGGACATGTTATGAAAGGCTCTCAGTTACAGGGGCAAAAAAATGATAAATATCCAACAATGGGTGAGAATATCAATAAGCTTTTTGAAGGAAGCTACTATTGCATCGGTACAGAGTTTTATAATGGAACAGTCAATATACATACAGCAGGCACATATGATGATGAGTATGTTAGAGCTAATCATGACTTTTGCAGTGAAGATCCTCTTGCTTATCAGGCCAAGTTCTTTGAGGGAAAAAAGTATTGCTTGGATTTTGATAGTGTAAAAGAGGATAACAGTAAGGTGTATAAAGTTCTTCATAGCAAAATCTTTACCGCATTGGTTGGAGAGGGGTATAATCTAAACAATGAAATGGAGAAGGGCGAAAGGTTTAAGTGTAATATTACTGAGAGATATGACGCTATGATATACTATTTCGAGGCAACTCCAATTGATACAATCCACTACTAGAAAGTGAATAAATTCGAGGGGTAATAGTTATGAAATATCTGCTTATTGTAAGCATAGTTATAAATATTATTTTGGGAATGAAAATCCTGGCCATGAGAATATCAATCAAAGAGCTGAGGGTTGACTTTGCTGAGAGGGCAGAACTGAGAAGTAATACGCTTATAGGAGTTTCCAGTAGAGATAAGCAGATAAGGTTACTTGCTTCATCGATAAATGATACCCTTGTTAAGCTTAGAGATGCATTTAACAAATATAAACTGGGAGATAATGAAGTAAAGACAGCTATTACAAATATTGCCCATGATCTTCGAACCCCGCTGACTTCAATATGTGGATATTTAGAACTAAGTGAGCGTCTGGATAAATCGCCTGAGATGGAGAAATACCTTGATATCATTAAAGATAGAGCAGAGTATATGAAAAAGCTTACAGAAGAGCTTTTTGAATATTCAGTTATAACAGGTGGAGAGATCAAAGAAGAGAAGAAGATAGTAAATGTTAATCATGTCCTTGAGGACTGTATTATGAGCAACTATCCAGCCATTCAAAGTCGTGGCATAACTCCTGTGGTTGAGATAACAGATACACCAATAGAACGAAATCTTTATCCATCCTATGTAGAGCGAATTATGAATAATTTGATGAGCAATGCCCTAAAGTACAGTGATGGAGATATTGAAGTAAGACTTTCTGATAGCGGAAAGCTCACAGTGGCTAATTCTTCTGAAGAACTTTCTAATGTAGAGGTAAATAAGCTCTTTGACAGATTCTTTACTGTGGAGAATGCAAGAAATAACTCCACAGGGCTTGGACTTTCTATAGTAAAGATTTTTGCTGAACGAATGGATTTGGGGCTTAAGGCAGATTACCGGGATGGAAAGTTTGTAATAGAAATAGACTTTTAGTGATATATTTATTTAGTGAAGTTATATATAAAATAAGCAAATCCTCCTTTCTAAAATTTCGAAAGGAGGATTTTTTTGTGTTTTTTATATCAGTTATTTGGTATTTATGCCATTGTTACTTCTGGTGTATCGATATATCCATATTTGATTGCCTCATAAAGTGCGGCATTTGTTGAGAATCTATAAGGATTTACATAGAAGATTGAAAGAATACCGAGTGTAAGGACTGAGAGGAGATTCCATCCGATGAATGAAAGATCCAGTACGAATGCCTTCCACTTATTGCCTGTCATCATTGTCTTACTTTCTGTAAATGCTTCTTTCCATGTCATGTTTGGATTTTCTGCAAGAAGATAAGGAATCATACGATATTCATAAGCCTTAATAATTCCTGGGATTACGAAGAGCATGCTCCAAAGAATGATAGCGATATCTCTTCTAAGAAGAATCTTCACAATGTTCATATAACCCTTTTCAAAACCTGCTGTGACATTTGATAAAGTTGCTTCATCTTCCAGGTTCTTTAGGAAGAATTTGTTGCATCCCATTTCCAGAGGATTAAGTATAAATGCATCAAATACTAAAACGATTGCAAAGATGATTGTTGTTATGAGAAGTACTGAACCAATAATTGTACCATATAATGCTATTGATTCGTTTTTATTAAGATCTACTTCAACAGGCTCTTCATCAGTTTCTTCTTCAACACTATTTCCATATTCATCTTGTACATCAAGAACAACATTGTAATTTCCAGCCGCATCTTGATCTACATCCATTTCGAAATGATTACCATCACTTTCCATATCATTTTTTACTGCTAGGAAGGTCGATGGATCGCTTTTACTAAAGCTGTTATATGATCCTCCAGCAATTATTGAAAGCAGTAGTGCTACCAGGAGAGCTTTCCAATAGTTCCTCTTAAATGATACTTTACCTTTTTCTTTAACTTCTTTTCTTGTCCACATATCGTGTTCCCCTTTCAAAGATTTGATTCTTTTTGTTTTTTTGTTTTTTTGTTTTTGTTTGTTATGTGTACATGTTATCAGGGGATCCTTTACTGATTATCTAAGGTTTCTTAATCTATTCTTAACGGATAATTAAACTTATGTTTAATTTGTAACATTTCACCCTTCTAGTTTTATTCTAGAGGAAAGATTTAGTTATTCTGAATATTTACAATTAAATAAAATAATCATATAGTATTGTTCGTTTGCGAAAAAAACAGGAGAGTACTAAATATGAAAAAAGATAAGCTTAAGCCTATGCTTTTCAGCGTAGTTAAAACCTATGATGGAAAGAAGTTTGTAACAGATGTAGTTTCTGGAATTATAGTTGCCATAATTGCGTTACCATTATCTATCGCTCTGGCTCTTGCTTCAGGAGTAGGGCCAGAGCAAGGTATCTATACAGCTATTGTGGCAGGATTTATCATATCTTTCTTAGGTGGAAGCCGTGTTCAGATAGCAGGACCAACGGCTGCATTTGCCACCATAGTTGCGGGAATCGTTGCGAAAAATGGTATGAGTGGACTTGCTTTAGCCACAGTTATGGCTGGAATTCTACTTATAGTTATGGGACTTCTGAGGTTAGGCTCACTTATCAGATTTATTCCTTATACAATTACTACTGGATTTACTGCTGGTATTGCGGTGACAATCCTTGTAGGACAGATAAAGGATTTTCTGGGACTTGAATATCCTAAAGGTACTGTAACAATTGAAACTATGGAAAAGGTAGAAGCGATTGTTAAAAATATTTCTACTATAAATGTTCACGCGCTGATTGTTGGAGTGGTATGTCTCGCAATTCTTATAATCTGGCCATATATATCTGAAAAAATACCTGGATCACTAATTGCTGTAATTGTTGGAATACTAATGGTTAAATTCCTCAAAATGAATGTCAATACAATTGGCGATTTATATACTATTAGCAACAAGCTTCCAGGCTTTAGTATGCCAGACTTTTCGCTTGGTATGATTAAAAATGTAGCACCAGATGCAGTAACTATAGCGATACTTGCGGCTATAGAGTCACTGCTTTCCTGCGTTGTAGCGGATGGAATGATCAATTCACATCATAGGTCTAATATGGAGCTTATAGCTCAGGGCGCTGGTAACATAGGTTCAGCTCTTTTAGGTGGTATACCTGCAACAGGAGCTATAGCGAGAACTGCTGCAAATATAAAAAATGGTGGTAGAACACCTATAGCCGGTATGGTTCATTCTATAGTGCTTATACTTGTATTAGTTCTTCTTATGCCATATGCGGCACTTATTCCTATGCCAACTATTGCAGCAATCCTTTTCATGGTCGCTTACAATATGTGTCAGTGGAGAACATTTGTTCATCTGGTAAAGACTTCACCAAAGAGTGATATAGCGGTACTCGTTGTTACATTTATTCTTACTGTAGTGTTCGATCTTGTAGTAGCTATCGAGATTGGTATGATTATGGCATGCGTTCTCTTCATGAAGAGAATGAGTGATGAGTCGGTAGTATCAGGATGGAAGTATTATGATCCTGAAGAGGATCCAGATGGTATTGACCTGAAGGAGATTCCGAAGCATGTACGAATCTATGAGATATCAGGACCTATGTTCTTTGGAGATGCAGATAGACTGGCAGGAGTTCATTTTAAAGACTTCACAAAGGTTATCATCTTCCGTATGAGAGGTGTTCCTGCGCTGGATGCATCTGCTATGCATGCTATGGAACAGCTATATGATAGATGTGAAGCAGCCGGCGTTCAGATGGTTTTCTCTCATGTAAATGAGCAGCCTATGAAGACCATGGAGAAGAGTGGTTTCGTTGATAAAGTCGGTAGAGATAACTTTAGACCGCATATAGATGATGCTATAGAGTGGGCATCAAATTTAAAATAAGTGAATCGGCCATGTCCTAATAATTGGGCATGGCTTTTTTTTTGCGGTATTGTTGGTTTATGGGAAGATGTGATACTATACATTAAGTAAAAATTGTATTGAAATTGAAGAGAGGTTGTATTCTTGAGTAGCAATAAAGAACAAAAGAAGAGTGGTTTAGTCTTATGGACTACAAAATATACATTACTAAATGCCGCATACTTTGTGGCATTTTGCACCATACATGCGTATGCGGCAGTTTTTCTGCTTGCAAATGGATTTAATAATACTGAAGTAGGAATACTTCTTGCTGTGGCCAATATTGTATCTGCAATATTTCAGCCTATTATAGCAGGAGTCATAGATAAGCCGGGATTTCTAACGAATAAAAGGTTTATACTCATTTCTATATCTATAATTCTTGGAGGGTCTTTAATCCTGATGTTCATTCCTGGAAAGAAGATACCTATCTTTATAGTGTTTGCTACGATTTATATGATTCAGTTTGCATATCAGCCGGTTATGACTGCATTATGTTTTGAATATCAAAAGGCGGGCTGCAACATATTCTATGGTCTTGCTAGAGGACTTGGGTCAGCGAGTTTTGCATTTACCTCTTTATTTATTGGAAGAATAGTTGAAAAAAATGGGGTCTCAATTCTTATGTGGGTAAGTGTTGCAGCCATGATTATTTCACTAGCTATTATGTTTACATTTGTAAAACCTAAGGATATAGAAGGTGAGATAAAATCAGAATCTGGGACAAAGGAATTGGGCGAAGCACATAATAGTTTTCTATCATTTGCCAAAACATATCCTGCCTTTGTTTTATTTCTCGTAGCAACAATATGTTTCTTCTTTGCACATAATATGATTAATGATTTTATGATCCAGATTATAAGAAATCTGGGTGGAAATGAAACTGAACTGGGAATAGCAAACTTTCTTCAGGCAATTCTGGAGCTTCCTGTTATGGCGCTGATTGGAATTATACTTAAAAAGCTTTCAGCAGATAAATTGCTAATTATCTCTGGTGTGGCTTTCTTTATTAAGATTCTTATTCTTGTTTTCGCACAGGGGATGCTTCATATGTATATAAGTCAGTCTTGTCAGCTGTTTGCTTATGCAGTATTTATCCCAGCGGGAGCGTACTATGTCAGTTCGACCATGGAAGAGTTGGATCAGGTTAAAGGGCAGGCATATATCACAAGTGCTATAACCATAGGTGGAGTATTCTCCAATTTTATTAGTGGATATATTCTTGATAATTTCAGTATAAAAGCCATGCTCATAACAGGAAGCGTAGTCGCTGCTATTGGTGTAGTGATTGGAGTGATTGCTATGACAAGATTGCCACATCATCAGACAGAAGAGGCTTAATGCACTGAGATAAGTGATATTTTCGCAAAAACAAGTGATTTAATAGATTTTAAATGGATTGAATTATTTATTTTTTGTGATAAACTGTTATTTATGTTTGGCTGAAAAGGTCAAAAATAAATATAGAAAGAGAGTTTATTATGAGTACAGAAAAACGCGACAGCTGGGGATCTCGTTCTCAGTTCATTCTGGCAGCTATTGGATCAGCAGTAGGTTTAGGAAATGCATGGCGCTTCCCAGGTCTAGCTGCTAAGCATGGTGGAGGAGCATTCCTTATGGTATATCTTCTTGCAATGCTTGCAATTGGTATTCCATTTCTTATGATGGAGATTTCTATAGGACGAAAGATGCATTGTGGTGTACCAGGTGCTTTACGTGCTATTAAGAAAGGAACTGAGCCAATTGGCTGGTTCGCTGTTTCAAATGCATTTGTTATCTCAGTTTATTATGCGGTAGTATTTGCATGGGTAATCATGATGGCTCTTGCAAGTTATAAATTTGCAGGTCTTACTGGTGATTCAGAGTCAGCAGCAGGTATATGGGCTGAAATGATAAAGACAACAGGTACAACATCAGGTTATGGAACTATATCATTCCCTGTTCTTGGATGTCTGGTTATTGCTTGGGTACTTATCTATGTTTGTATCCGTAACGGCCCTGGAACTGTTGGTAAGGTTGTTAAGTATACAGTATTCCTTCCTGTTATTTGTCTTCTTATTCTTGCAGTAAAGGGTATGATTATGCCTGGAGCAATGGCAGGACTTACTAAGTTTTTTATTCCTGATTTTTCATCACTTTCAAGTGCTGATATCTGGATTGATGCTATAGGACAGGTGTTCTATTCACTTTCAATCATGATGGCTATTATGGTTGCTTATGGTTCATTCCTTCCTGAAGATAGTAATATAGCTAAGGATAGTATGATCATTGCATTTTCGGATTTTGCCATCAGTGTTCTTTCCGGAATTGTACTGTTTACAACAATGAGTGGAACAGGACAGTTAGATAACATGACTGCTTCTGGTATTTCAACTGCATTTATTGTATATCCACAGTCTATAGTACTTTTAACTAATAGTGGTGTTGCTAATGCAATCTTTGCATTTGTTTTCTACTTCTGTCTATGTACGCTTGCGATCGATAGTGCATTTTCAATTATTGAGGGTGTATCCACTGCGATTTCTGACAAGTTCCATCTGTCACACAAGAAGACAACACTTGTTCTTTGTATCATAGCCAGTGTTCTTTCACTTTGGTTCATAACTGGAGCAGGACTTGCCTGGCTGGATATAGTTGATAATTGGTGCAATGCATATAGCTTGATCTTAGTTGGTATTCTTGAGGCTATTACTATTGGATGGCTGTTTGATCCTAAGAAGGTTCTTAAGGAAGTAAACCGTAATACAGGTAGCTTTAAGATGCCTTCATGGTGGTTTGTAATCTCAATCAAGCTTCTTACACCAATCGCATTGGTAGGATTCTTTGTTTGGAATCTGGTATCACTTTTCAAGGCTGGCGGTATTTATGGAGCGGCAGACGGATATTCTCTTGCATCTAACATAATAGGTGGTTGGCTCGTTCTTGCATTTTGTATCTTCAGTGGACTTATTGTAAAGATTGTTGAAAAAAATCTGGAGAAGAAGGGCTATAAACCAGATGAGGATGTTTGGGAAGATACAGCTGAGTAAATTTTAAATCTAATAAAATGACATAAGTGTCAAAAGTCAAAATGCGTTCCTGCTTGCAGGAAAAGCATGTTGACCTTATGACACGCTGAAACATGAGGAAATAGCATTTTTCTTAGAAAAATAGCGGTTTCCGAATGTTTCTAGGATTGCGAGAATTTCGTAAGAAATGGAGCAATCCGTATGTCATATGGTGTCAAAAGGTACTTTTGACATCCACATCATAAAAGTTTATATTAAAAGTTCACATGAACCCTCTTTACGAATGGACAGTAAAGAGGGTTTTATTATATTTGTTTTAATATATTTTTGGGATGAAATATGTTGCGTAACCTTTTCATATAGTGGTAAAATATTAGTACAAAATACTAATATAATATTTAGAAATATATATTAGATAATTATATTATTATTTTTTTTTTGGGGTTATGCAAAATGAAAAAGAAAATAGCTGTTTTTACAAATGGTTGGAACGACGAATATTTGGATTTCGCGTTAGAAGGAATCTATGATACTGCATCAAAACATAATATAGATGTATTTGTTTTTTTAGATTATACATCTTACGAAAAGTCGAAAGAGAATATTATTGGTGAGCTTAATATACTAAATTTACCAGATTTAAGTGAATTTGATGGTGTTCTTTTGTTGGGGAATACGCTCTATGTGGCAGGAGAGATAGATATTCTTCGAGAGAAAATATTGGAAAAAGATATTCCTGCTGTCTGTCTGGAATACCTAATAGATGATATAGATTGTATCAGAACCGAGAATATTAATGGCATGAAGGAACTGGCTGAGCATATTATCGAAGTTCATGGTGTTAAGAGAATATTCTGGGTTGGTGGTCCAAGTGATAACTCGGAAAGTATAGATAGATATAATGCAGTAATGGAAGTAATGGAGAAGCATGGTCTATCTATGAATCCAGAGGATACAGTTGATGGAAGCTGGAGCTTTTCTATAATTCAGCAACTTATGCCAAAAATCCTGGAAGAGATGACAGAGCTTCCGGATGCATTTGTTTGTGCGAATGATGTAATGGCCATGGGGGTTTGTCTATCTTTGGAAAAGGCTGGATACAAGGTTCCTGATGATGTGATTGTAACTGGCTTTGATAATCTACTAAGTGGAAGTTACTTCTCACCAACGATTGCTTCTGTTGATAGAGGATGGAACAAGCGAAGTTCCCAGGCAACAGAACATTTGATTGAGCTTATGAATGGAGCTCCTAGAGAACATGATATTATCTATAATTCATCCTTTGATCCAGGTCAGAGTTGCGGATGTCCGCTAACAGCAGAGGATGCGGCAAATCAGAAGGAGGCAGGTAGGAGAACCTACAGTTTGCCTTTGGAAAGAACAGTATTTGACTGGCACCTAATAGATATAGATGAATATATTGGTCAGGTAGAAGTGACAAGTGAACTTCATGAATTCTTTGAAAACCTATGGAAAAATAATCATTCCTATGAAGGTGATAACTTTGCACTTTGCGTTGACAGAGCATTTATGCAATCCATGGAGACGGATGAGCCTATTTTGGTAGAAGGTTATAGTGAAAAAATGGATGTAATCTTTTGTATGGTGGACGGCAAGAGCATGCCACAGGGTTCAATCTATACAAAAGATTTGGTTCCGTATTATAACAGTAATTCTAAGAAGACATCTATGTATCTTTTTATTCCGATTCATAATAGACAGTATTGTGAAGGCTATCTGGTTATTAAAGATAATTATAAAGTGTTAAAGGATTTCTATCTTAATTCTCTTCAAAGTCATATAAGTTCAGCTTTGGACCGAAGTCGTAAGAATATTCAGTTGGAAAGTATGTATAAGAAACTAGAAGAAGTTTCTGTTACAGATGAATTGACAGGACTCCTTAATCGTATGGGATATGAGAAGATTGCAATTCCGTATCTGGAGGAGCTTCGTGAACAGAAAAAGAAAGCTATCATCATGGTTGCAGATATTAATCGTATGAAGCTCATAAATGATAAATATGGCCATCTACATGGAGATATGGCGATCAAGATAACAGCAGAGGCTATTAAGAAATCTATACCAAAAGAATGGAAGGCAGTGAGGTATGGAGGTGACGAATATGTTATTATAGGTGAAGCGGCTCTCTGTGATAACATTAATGGACTGAAGAAAAAGACTATTGATGATATAGACAGGCAGGTAGAAGATATGAATCTACCGTTTAAGCTAAGTGTAAGTATAGGTTATGTAAATGTTGCTTCAAATAGTGATCTCAGTATGGAGGAATGCTTCCGTATGGCGGATAGCGCTATGTATCAGATGAAGGAAGTGGCACATAAGAAAGAAGCGTTATAAGAAGAGTTATAAGAAGACTTATTAAAAAAACTCAAAAATAAAAACTCAAAAAATTCAAAAAAAGATTCGGAAAATAAAAATGTGCAGTGGTAAATGCCACTGCACATTTTTGACTAAGTAAAGTATGCAAAATATAAAGTATTTACTTCAGGTCGATTGTAACTGGGTCAGATATCAGTTCTACAGATGATGTAATTTCTCTAGTTTCACCATCTTCAGCACATGTGAATTTTTCAATAGCGAAGGTTATCTGAGAGATTCCGTCAGCCCACTCTGAACAATAATTTGATCCTGTTTCGTTGTTATAAAATTCTAGTAAACTACCGTCACTGCATAGTGAGGCAGTAAAATAGGTTGTGTCAATTGATTCTTCTCCAGTTACTGGATCGATAATAAAATTATCTGATGGAAGTATAGTTAATAGATAGTTATTACCGAGATCATCCCAAGCTCTAATTTGGAGGCTTTCTTCATATGAATAAAGCCCATTTTTTTCCACTTCTGGGTAGTAAGTATCCCAATCGAATAATTTTATGTGTTCGCCATATAGTTGTAAACCATTTGCCTCTATAGAATAACTATCGATACTGACTGATTCTTTTTGATTATACCATTCGATTGTAGCACTTCCGCCATCGATATCATAACGAGCATTTTCTCCATCCTCGTAATTACCCTCTAGTTTTGTTTCAAATGTGTAAGTTTCATCAATACTATCTCCAAGGAAAAGGTCAATAGATATTGTACTGTTAAGAGGATCTGGAAGAGACGCATAATAATTTTCAAAAAAATCATCTACATTTTTTTGTTGTTCTTTAGTCAATGAATCTGGACCGAGTTCTGGGTCAATATCATACTTAGGGTAGTTAGGATCAGTACCGTCATTTAGAGCTTTAGTTGTAAGTGTATCTATCATAATTTCTATTGATAGAGTATTATCTGTTATATTGTAGTTATTTACCCAGGAAGCCATTTCAGTATCGTCAATTCGTGAAGATAATGAAAAATTATCAAAGGTTTCTTGATTCATAGATACAGTTATACCTTGATCAACAAAGTGGTCAAAGGTTTCTCTAAGAGGTTCAAACTTACTGATGTCGTCCAGTTCTAAGTTAACATCAACCGTGATAACAGAATCTTGCTTACTTACTCGTTCAATGGATGCTGCATCTGTTGCAGTAGCACCATCAAAATATACATCATAAGTTAACTCGCTTCCTGTTTCTTCATCGAAAATCTTCTTAGTAACTTTGTTTCCTTCATCAGAAATAGTCTCAGACTGAGATGACTTAATTCTAAGGTTATCAGCATTATTTTTTCTAAGTGTTGTAGCCGCGTATACTCCGCCACCAACAGCGAGACAGCAAAGAGTAATAATTGCAGCTCGTCCTACCCAGGTTAAAGTTTTATTTGAGTTTTTCTTTCTTGTGTTTAATTTTTTATTTACACGTGATTTGATCTTAGATACTTCCTCTGGGGAGAGAGTTTCTTCTTCATATTCACTGAAATCTGTCTCAATATCATTTAGATATTTATATATGTTATTCATATTATCCATATGTGCGCTCCTTGCTAAGTAAAAACTTTTTTTTGATTTTTCGTTTTCCTCTAGATGTGTGATTATAAAGCTGGTCTTTTGAAATGTTCATGTCACGACTTATCTCATCCATGCTTTCATTATGTTTATAGATTCGGCGAAAGATTTCTCGGTCCTCCGGAGAGAGGCAGGAGAGAAGCTGTTCGAATTCATCATCTATAGATTCCTCTATAGCGCGAAATCTTTCGTCATCGAAACCGGGTTCATTTACAATGTCTTCAAGGGATTCTCCTGGTTTACCGAATTCTTCGCGCTTTGCTTTTCTGAGATAATCTATGGCTTGGTATCTTGCTATTGCTGCAAGCCATCCTTTGAATTCACATTTCTTTTCGTCGTAATCATCAGCGTGTTCCCATACCTTTAATAACACATCGTCAAAGCATTCATCCACCTTATCAGGAATTAGATTTAGTTTCTTACGGATTATCGAATATAGTAGGCCACCATATCTTTCTATAATAAACTCGAGAGCTCGCTCATCCTTGGCGCGAAGTCGCTCGACATAATTCTTTTCATTTATTTTTGGCTTATACACGATCATTCTCCTTTTTGTGATTTTGCAGCTGCTATTAATATATACGACAAATGTATCCAATATCTATCCGAAAATAAAAATTTTTTGTTAGTTCTTTTTTTTACTTAAGTAAATTTTTGAAATATTCCTGCTTGACATTTGTACATAATATGAATATACTGTTCACGATAACTAAATTACAAAAAAGTCATGAACAAGATAAATGGAGGATGTCATGAACATGCTAAAAGACGAGACAGTTAAAGAGATTCAGGATAAGATATGTGAATTTATGGATATAAGTCCTGAGGAAGTATCAGATATCCAGTTACTTGTTGGAGGAATGACTAATGTATCTTATGTATTCCGATATAGGGGAGAAAGATATATTATAAGAGTTCCTGGTGTTGCAACAGATACAATGATTTCAAGAAGAGAAGAAGCTGACTGCTATAACACAGTAAAAGGTCTTGGTATCTGTGAGGATATTATCTTTATTGATCCTAAGACAGGATATAAAATATCTAAATTTATTGAAAACTCACATGTATGTGATCCAAAGAATAAAGAAGATATTGCTATCAGCTTCAAAACATTATGTAAACTACATGATTTAAATCTAAAAGTTGGACATACCTGGAATACTTACGAAAAGTTTGCTCTGTATGATTCTGTTTGGGCTGGTCAGCCTACTATTTTCAAAGATTATGAAAAAATGAAAAAAGAGATATTTGATCTGAAAGATTACATTGATAAGTATTCTGAAGAATATCAGCTGGTACATTTGGATTCGGTATATCTTAATTTTCTAATTACAAATGAATTAGATGATAAAGCAGGTGATCCGCGTGCTTATCTTATCGACTGGGAATATGCAGCAATGCAGGATCCTCATGTGGATATAGTATGTTTTGGACTGTTTTATGATTATAACAAAGAGGAAATGGATTGGATAATCGATAAGTATTTTGAACTTCGTCACCAGACCTGCAGCTTTGAGACCAGAACAAAGATATATGCACTTCTGGCTACATTTGCACTTCTATGGGTGAGCTGGAGTGAAGCCAAGAGAGTAGAGGGACAGGATTTCACTGAATATGCAAAAGGTCAGTATAAATATGCTCAGGAATATCTGCAGTATGTTAAGGAAAGACTTAGAAAGAAAAGCGCTTAAGAGTAATCAACACATTATGTAAACTAACTATTGGAGGTAAAAATGAGCAGAGAAGCAGTGGTGGATAGTAAGAAATCTATTGAAGAAGCCATAGTTGAATCTATTGAAAAGAAAGAGCAGGAGAAGATTTCCCTTAAGGGAAGGATGGACTGGATTACCATGATCATTCCTTTGGTTCTGGTTGTAGTAATGTCTACTATCATTATATCAAAACCGGAACAGTCTGAATATTATCTGGGAATAATCAGAAATTTTATAGGTGATTCATGTGGAATATATTATCAGGTTATTGCAGGTGGAATATTCGTTGTAACTCTCTTTATGGCATTTTCAAAGATTGGAAATATTAAGCTGGGAGACAAAGAAGATAAAAAGGCTTTCTCAGATTTCAAATGGGGAACAATGATATTTACATCTACAATGGGAGCGGATCTACTTTTTTATTCTCTCTCAGAGTGGTCAATGTATGCCAGTGATGAATATATTCAGAAAAAAGGAGTCCAGGAGTGGGCATCTACTTATCCATTATTCCATTGGGGACCTATTGCCTGGGGAATGTATATAGTTTTAGCTGTAGCATTTGGATATATGATAAATGTTAAGAAGTGTAATAAACAGAAATATTCTGAGGCTTGCCGTGGAGTACTTGGAAAGAGAGTAGATGGCTGGTTGGGTAAAACTATAGATATACTTGGTGTATTTGCTCTGATATGTGGAGCAGCTACCACATTTACAGTTTCAGCACCACTTCTTTCGGATGCCCTTTGTGCTGTAATTGGTTTAAAACCGTCATCAACTATGTCAGTAACATTTTTATTAATTATTGCTATGGTTTACACTATGGCAGTGGTATTGGGAATAAAGGGAATTTCAAAGCTGGCCACAGCTTGTACAATCCTTTTCACTGGACTTTTGGCATATTTCCTTTTCTTTGGAGGAGAGACCAGATATATTATAGAAACCTCTTATCAGTCATTAGGAAATATGCTTCAGAACTTTATAGGAATGTCCACATATATGGATCCTATGCGAGAGAATTCATTTCCACAGAACTGGACCATATTCTATTGGGCTTTCTGGTTAGTATATTGTGCAGGAACTCCATTCTTTATTGGACAGATCAGTAAGGGAAGAACTATTAGAAATACTATACTGGGGGGTTATACCTGGTCACTTGCAGGAACATTTTTATCTATGATGATTCTGGGCAACTATGGAATGGCTCAGCAGTTCAGACATGGAGTAGATGTGATTGGATATATCGATAATGGTGGTTCATATTCTCAGGGAATCATTAAGATATTTGATACTATGCCTCTTCCAGCCTTTGGGCTTTTATTACTTATAGTTACCATGATTACCTTTTACTCTACAACCTTTGACGGAATTACCATGGTTATATCAACCTATTCATACAAGAGCATCAAAGGGGGAGAGGAACCTGATAAAAAGGTAATGGTATTCTGGGCACTTATGCTTATAGTGCTTCCGATAGCACTTATCTTCTCAGAAAAGTCTATGTATAGTATTCAAAGTGTAACTATCATAGGAGCGGCTCCAACAGGTATTATTCTTGTGATGATCATTGTATCATTTTTCAAAGATGTGCTTAAGCGGGATGAGCTTAAGAAAGAAAAATAGTCTGTTTTGGAGAACGCTTTGAGGGGGAAGTGTTTTATTACCGCCAAGACAAAATCCCAAATCATCTGTGACTTATGCTATAATAGGTTTTGTTTGTTAGATTACATTTTACAAACTTATTGTGGAGGTTAAGTATGGAAAAATATGATCAGGAACTTGAGAAAAGAATTGAGTATCTGGAAGAAAATGTCATTAAAGATGATATTGATGATAGGGGCATAAGAACTGGCATTCCTGCTATGAAGAAAAAAGATTATATAGTTATGGGGATTTTTGCGGCTATATGTCTAATAATGATTTTAGTGGGGGTAATGGTTTAAATGAGTGAGGTTAAAAGTAAGACTGGAAATGGCAGTGATAAGTCTATCGAAAAGGCTATTGAAAAAGAAGTATATTTTGGAACTTATCCAGTTCTTCCTAAAGAAAGAAAATATGGATTTATAGATGCGCTTCTTGTTCTTTCAGGTTATTGTATAGCAACTTGGAGTTATACTCAGGGATCATATCTGGCAACTCTTGTAAACTTTAAGCAGCTTCTTATTGGAGCATTTTTTGCCGCATTATTTATGCTTCTCATATATCAGTTACCGGTTATTCTCTCTGTGAGATATGGAATTGATATATGGATATGGCTTAGAAGTGTCTTTGGATTTAAAGGCGTGAATGTGGTTACAATCCTGATCATTCTTGTTAATTTCCCGTGGTATGCGGTATGCTGTGAACTGTTTGCAGATTCCATGGAAAATCTCCTGGGAATATTTGGTGTGAGTTTATTCCCCGGGGGACATCTTATCTTAAGTATATCCTGTGTATTACTTGGTACATTTATAGCTTATAGAGGAATTGGAAGTATTACATGGACCACAAGAATACTGGTTCCACTTCTTCTTCTGGTGGGTGTAGTGGTAGTTATAGTAGGAGTGACTTCTGTACCTATGGAGGTTATCTGGAACTATAAGCCGGAGCTTAGCGGTGATGCAAGCAAGACCACCAATTATATCCTGTCTATAGAAGCAAACTTTGCCTTCGTTATAACACTGGTAGGCGGAATGGCAGAGGTGCCTAGACTGTGTAAGTCTGAAAAGTCTGGATTTTATGCTGGAGTTCTGGGACAGGGATTGGCAGGTTCGTTCTTCGTTGTGGTTGGAGCAGTGATGGCAATTGCCATGCATCATGTAACGGGACAGATGATAGATGATCCTACACTTATGTTGGCAACTCTTTCAGCTCCAATACTTGGACTGTCATCCCTTCTTTTGGTTGCATTTGCAAATATTGGAACTCAGGCAGTAGGTTCATATATTTATGGCGTAATGCTGAAGACCACATTTCCAAAGGTTTCTTACAGAGTGCTGGTTATGATCCTTGGTGCATATGTGGCAGCCCTTTGTGTATGGGGAAAAATTACAGAATATTTTGGAAGCTTTTTAACTGTGGGAGCCTGTGTTTATGCTCCGCTGGCAGCCCTTCTTTTTGTGGATTTCTTCCTTGTAAGAAAACAGAAGCTGGATCTTAGAAGTGCTTATGGTCTTGAGGGCCATCATTCTTATGATTATACAAATGGATTCAATATAGTTGGACTTATATGTCTTATATTTGGAGTCTTATTTACTTTACTTATCTATGATCCAATTAAGGGAATAGTTCATATTCCTGCGCTTTTTATGCTGACTCCTACAGGATGTTCGTTCCTTGCTACAGGTATTCTTTACTTCCTGCTATGCAAGCTGGCACCTATCAGGAGGTATGTCAGGAAGGATGCCTATGTGATTCCGGATAAGAAACCATTTGACCGTGACAAGGTGCCTCCCAAACAAAACTTCTTCCTTTTTCCATTAATGCTTCTCATTTGTAAGATTATAACTGCAAAGAATAAGCTTAAGATTGATAAGCATAACATGGAGGGCGTGAAGCCGCCTTATCTTGTGTTGGGAACCCATCATTCTTTTACGGATTTCTATGTAACTCCACTTTGTCTTGCTCCACACAGGGCAAATTATATCTCAGAGTTAGAGGGCTTTGAGAATTTTGGTGAGTGGATTTATAGACAGACAGGCTGTCTTGGTACAAGAAAGTTTATCAATGATCAGGCCCTGATTCGAAATATTAGAAAAGTCATAAAGCGTAAGGGTATTATGGTCATTTACCCTGAGGCAAGATATGCAAATGTGGGTACTCCATCAGAACTTCCGATGTCTGTAGCTAAGCTGGTTCGACTTCTTAAGGTTCCGGTTGTGGTTGTTAATATGCAGGGCAACTACCTGCTTTCTCCAATATGGAACCTGAAGGAGAGAAAGTCTGTAAAGCTCCATGCGGATGTGACTTGTGTATTAAGTGCAGAGCAGGCGGCTCAAATGGACATTAAGGATATCCATAAGATTCTTACAGAGAATCTGGATTATGATGAGTATAAATATCAGCGCGACAATAATATGGTTATTGCAGATGACTTTAGAGCAGAAGGTCTGGAGATGCCACTATATAAATGTAGATGTTGTGGCACAGAATTTAAGATGATTACTTCTGGAAGTCAGATAAAATGTGACGCCTGTGGTGCGGCATATGAAATGGATGAGCTGGGCACTCTTCATAAAGTGAGTGCAGGTAGTGAATCTGGATTAGATACATTATATATTCCGGACTGGTATGATTGGGAAAGACAGTGTGTAAATGAAGAAATAGATGCAGGAGAGTACAGTCTTGATACCCAGGTTAAGATAGAAGCTCTGCCAAACTCATTTAACTTTGTTGACTGTGGTGTGGGAAGACTGGTGCATAACAGGAATGGCTTTGATCTGACACTTTATAACTACAGGACCGATAAGACAGAGACGCTTCATTTTGCGCCTAAGTCAACAATATCTATACATACAGAATATGACTACCGTGGAAAGGGGCAGTGTGTAACTCTTTCAACGCTGGATGATACATTTTTCATCTATCCAATGGAAGATGGTTTTAATGCAACCAAGATACAGTTTGCAACGGAGTATATGGCTAAGCTTTAAACGGTGCCTGACCCCATTACAAAAGTGTTACATTCATGTAACACTTTTGTAATGGGGTCAGGCACCCCGGAGAGGAGATTATGAAAGCAGTATATTTAGAGGAAGGCGCAGTGAATCAGGGGGATATTTCTCTTGATCCAATTACAAATATACTTGAGACAAAGGTTTATAAGAATACGACAGAGGCGGACAAGCTGGAGCATATCGGCGATGCTGAGGTGGTTTTCACTAACAAGGTTATTTTCGACGAGGACACATTTCAGAAGTGTCCGAATATCAAATATATTGGAGTATGTGCCACTGGTTACAATGTTATCGACCTTGAAGCAGCCGCAAGACATGGAGTGACAGTGACAAATGTACCAGCTTACAGTACTGAGTCTGTGGCTCAGCTTACCTGGGGATTTATCCTGGAGAGTGCAAGCTGTATTTCTAAACATAACGAGAGTGTTCATAAAGGCGATTGGACTCGTTCAGAAACTTTCTGTTATTGGCTGGAGCCTGTTATGGAGCTGGCTGGAAAAACCTTAGGTATCATAGGTTATGGAAATATCGGAAGGCGAGTGGCTGAGATTGCGAAGGCATTTAGGATGAATGTACTTGTAGCCACAGCACATCCGGAGAAGTATACCAAGAATGGTGCGGATGCTGATAAGGGATATAAGTTCGTATCCCTGGACGAAGTATTTGAAAAGTCAGATATTATTTCCCTCCATTGCCCAATGAATAAGGAGACAGAGGGAATAATAAATAAAGATAATATATCGCGAATGAAAGATGGTGTAGTGATAATAAATGTTTCCAGAGGCGGCTTGGTGGTTGAAGCTGATCTGGCGGAAGCTCTTAAGAGTGGAAAGGTTGCCAAGGCAGCAGCAGATGTGGTAACTATTGAACCCATGAAGGAAGATAATCCCCTCCTTACAGCGCCGAATATGACCATCACTCCGCATATTGCCTGGGCCAGCGTAGAAGCAAGAGAGAGACTTATAAATGTTATCGCTGACAATCTAAAGGCTTACTTAGAAGGGAACCCACAGAATGTGGTTTCGTAATCATCAGCTCATGTGCAAAAAGCACATGGGCTTTTTACATTTATGACTAAAGTCATATTCAAAATATATCTTTTTTCACTACAAGCGATATTTTAAAGTTGATAATATAATAGCGTAAATTGCGAAAGCAAAGAAAAATCGAAATCTTAAAGAATAGTTTAAAAGAAAAAGAAACTTGAAAAGTAGCTCGAAAAGAAAATCGAAAGTAATCTAGAAAGAATCTAGAAAGAATCTAGAAAGAAACTAGAAAGAAGCTTGAAAGAGATTTGAAAGAAATTTGAAAGGAAGAGAAATGGAATCGAACAATAATAAACATGAGATAATTCTTCAGACAAAGGAACTGACAAAAAAATATGGAAGTCACCTGGTAGTTGATAACCTAAATCTAGAAATTCGTAAAGGTGAAGTGTTTGGACTGTTGGGACCAAATGGTGCTGGAAAGAGTACAACTATGAACATGATCTGCAACATCGTAAAGCCTACACTTGGAAGTGTTGAGTTCATGGGAAAAGATTTCCGTAAGAATAAAAAAGAGCTGAGCAAACATTTAGGTTTTATACCTCAGGACTTAGCGATTCATGGAAGTCTTAAGGCTTGGGAAAATGTGGAGCTTTTCACTTCACTATATGGAATCAAGGGTTCGGAGCTGAGAGAAAGAATTGATGAAAGTCTTGAGTATGTAGGTCTGTCAGACAGACGAAATGATTATGCTAAAACATTTTCAGGTGGTATGAAGAGACGACTTAATATAGCATGTGCCATCGGACATCATCCGGATCTTTTGATATTTGATGAACCTACAGTTGGTATTGATCCACAGTCGAGAAACTTTATTCTTGAGAAGATAAAGGAGTCAAAT
>CAMNGU010000030.1 GCA_946538525.1 uncultured Lachnospiraceae bacterium | reverse complement strand
GTATTTATCTGATTTTCTACACAATATGAAACTATATATCTGGTAACTTTGTGCAGATAATCATTTATGGAATTATTTTTCTTTTTATGAATTTGTTGTATATGTTTTGATGACTTAGGATATTTAATTCCTTTTTCATTCTGCAAGGATGACCATTGAGACTGCACACGAGCAATCTCCTTATTATAATAGTTGCATATAGAAAGATATTTTCTTCCCACAATAAATGTATCTCCATTTGTTGAATCATAACAGGTCATAAGATTGTGAAGTCCAAGATCAATAGACAGATATCTGCCATTATCCGGAAGAGGCATTATATCCTCCACTTCATAAACTACTATGATATCGCATTTGTTCCCTTCCGGTGGATATATCTTAATCTGCTTTATGGCATCTGTGTCCTTAAAAACCTTATTTTTAAGATAAATATAATTATCACTTATACCATATGTTTCAGACATATATATCTTAAGTTGCTTAGGAAGAGAAAGACGTACAACATCAGAATCTTTCTCGTGAACTATAGCATTCTGCATATATGTTATAACTATAGGTGCCTGTTTAAATCTTGGAGGTCTGGGGTTATCTATCCCATGTGTTTTCTGAAGAACATAAAATGACTTCCATGACTTATCAAGAAGTTTCAGTACCTCTTGTGCAGTCTGTGACGGAAGTTGTTTATACCATAAATCAACCTTATGACATTTTTTCTGATAGTACCAGTCCGGATATTCAGATAATCCAAGCTCTTTATAATTCAGCCTCTCATAATTGCCTACATTCCAAAGCTTATATGCTGCATAACACATATGACCTATTATATTTGAATAATCATTATTCAGTGATATTTCAGTCCTATGTGATAGAAGCATTGATCATTCCCCCTTCAATAAGATTTACTTTGGCGTTCTATATATCGTTTGATATTCTCTTCCGATACCGAACCAATTGTTTCGCAATAATAAGAGTGATTCCATAACTGCCCCTTCCATAATTTATCCTTTATTTCCGGGAACTGTTCAAAAAGCTTTCTTCCTGTTATTCCTTTAAGGTACTTGACGATGACTGTTACAGAAAGCTTCGGTGGTGCAGTAACAAAACAATGTACATGGTCGCATTCTCCACATTCAAACATTTGAACTGTAAATCCTTTCTCATCAGCAATCTGCTGTACCAGTTCTTTTAAATATGCTTCAACATCAGCAGTAAGAATCTTTCGACGATATTTGACAGACCACACCACATGGTAATTAATGTTACAGACCGAAGTTCTGTAATGTATTAGATTGTTTTTCATACACATAGTATAACATATTTGACAGATTATTGCATTAACCTTATATTTCAATCAGGGATAAAATGGCACTTTCATCTCGGTAATTGAATTACCGAGGATTCCCGCTTAGGTATCCTAAATTATTTTAATCTACCTAAATATTTTAGTGCGGTTCCCGTTATGGAAAGCGTTCCGCATATAATAATCTTTGTTTCAGGCTTCGCCTTATCCAATGCCCAATCTATTGCCAGCTTTACATCACCAACACTGCGGGCTTCTACGCCTTTCTTTCTAAGTTTGGAAGAAAGTTCCTCAGGAGAAAGCGCTCTAGGATTTTTAGACCTAACTGTATAACAAACATCCATTGTCGGAGCAAGAATATCGATCATCTTGTCATATTCTTTATCAGCAAATACCCCCATGATATAAACAAGTTTCTCATTTGGAAAATATTTATCCACGCTCTCCCTAAGTCTCAGCCAGGCATCCTCATTATGCGCACCATCTATAACCACTAATGGATCTATATGAGCAACCGTAAATCTTCCATCCCAGGCAGTATTCATAAGTCCATTTGAAATAACTTCATCACTTATATCAGCCTTAAGAAACTCTCCCGCCGCTTTCAAGACCTCTATGGCAGTTATTGCATTTAGTATCTGATACTCACCACCCACGGATATTCTATAATCTTTTCCTTTGTAAGTAAATGCAGCGCCTCTGACATTTTCAACTTTTATATCCAGCTCATCCTTCTGGGTACGAATAAATGTAACCTGGTGCTGGTTTACATAATTCTCAACAATTTCACTTACCTCTTCACACTGTGGATAAGAAATAAGCACAGAGCCATCTCTAACGATGCCAAGTTTCTCATTGGTAATCTTCTCAAGTGTATCCCCAAGAACAGCCATATGATCATAGCTTATGGATGCAAGAACATTTATAGTTTTTGTACCATCATCAAATACATTTGTGGCATCAAGTCTTCCACCCATACCACATTCAACCAAAATTATATCGCAGTTCCATTTTCTAAAAAGCCAGAATGCAGCCGCTGTTTCTATTTCAAATGCAGTCGGTGAAGATAGCCCCTCGGCAACCATCTCTTCTGCTTTTTCAGCCACAGCACTTATGGCTTCAGACGCTTCTGAAGAGGACACCCAGGTTTTATTATGACGCCAACGCTCTCTGTAACTATAGATTGTTGGGGATATATATCTACCTACATTCATTCCAGCTTCTACAAGAGTTTCCTCTACAAATGCCAGAATGCTTCCTTTCCCATTTGTCCCGGCAATATGAATCACAGGTGCCTGCGTCTCCGGATTACCCAGACGATCAAGAAGCTCACGAATGGTATCAAGTCCCATGACGCTTCCCAACTTTTCTTTTTCAGTTATATATTCTCTGGCTTCCTTATAATTCATTACTTCTTCTTTCTATATAAATTCTAGTTAATTACTCTTGAATCATAACATGCTACATAATACCACAATATCTCAAAAGAACAAAGATATTCTCGCTTAGCATTTATAAAAGAAAAAAGAGTGCCGACATAATCGACACTCGAGATAAAAATCTTACTCAGAAATATAATGCTGGAAGGTTGGTGCATTATCATCGATAGCACACAGCTCGTAGCCTTCAGCCTGAAGTGTTTCTATAAGCTCTGGAAGTGCACTTACTGTATTATTATGATCATCCAGATCATGCATCAGCACTACAGAACTACCTTCATTATTTCTAACACTGCTCATAACATTTTCATTAAGCTGCTCTGGAGACAGTGACAAATCCTCTGCATCACAGCTCTCTGCGTTCCAGTCAAAGTATTCATAACCATTATCATGCAGGAAATCAACACAAGCCTGCTTTGATATATCAGAAACTACATTTGAACTTCCACCTGGAAATCTGTAATACTTTGAATCCACTCCAGTAATTCTCTTAACTGTATTATGGACTGTTGTAACATCCTTCTCAAATGAGAAAAGATTCTTATAAATCTTGCTATATACATGGCATGCTGAATGAAGTCCAAGAGTATGTCCCTCTTCAACTATTCTATTAAGCTGCTCTGCATTTGAATCATCATTTACTACCACGAAAAATGTTGCCTTAACATTATATTCAGCAAGGATATCCAGTATAGCATCCGTATTCTCTGATGGGCCATCATCAAATGTAAGATAAACCTTCTTTTTATTTGAAGTTGCTATTGATGCCTCGGTTTCAGAAGAAGCATTTGTTTCAGACTGTGCTTCAGCATCTGTATTACTTGCTGCAACTACGATATCGCTCTTATTTGAATTTTTCTGATTCTGCTTTTCTGTATCCTGAATTGCATTTGAATCAGAAGCAGTTTCATTAGCATTAATTGTAAGTGGTTTTGATTCTCTGGTTGTTAATTCTGGCACTACTTCAGATTGCTTTTCAAGTTTTTGCTTATCTGATTCCTGATCTATCACAGCCACACTGCTCATAGGACCATCTTGTATCTCATTTGCAACTACCGTCTGATGTGCAGAAGTCTCTGCCAACTTGTTCAGTTTCTCATCAGCCGCATCATTTCTCCTAACCATCCAAAATGTGATAATTGTTGGAAGCACAAGTGCCGCAACCGCAAATACAGCTACCAAAATATTAAGCTTAGTTAATCGCTTTAAGTTCTTCATATTAAAATTCTCTTTTTAAAATTCTCTTTCAAAAGTCTTTTTCAAAGGTGTGTATTCGGTATTATACCTTTATACGAATTTAACTTCAATCAAAAATCTCAACAAAAATAAATATGAACTTTCGGCATCTTTGTAAATCATGCCTATTGATTTTTGAGGAAAATAAAAAACTCTCATGTTATGTAAATCAATCCCATAAAATAAGAGTTTTTTAATAAAAATCAAAGATTTTTTTAGTTATTTTTTTGTATTTTACTTTAATTTTTTTAGATAAAATTTATTAGATTTTATTTAGAATTTTGCATACTGAAATATACTTCCTTCTTGTTCCTCATGGCATCATACTGCTCATACATTCTTTGCACCGAATTCTCCAGCAGATAATAATGCATACAATATGGAATAAGCAGCACAAAAAGCAAAACGATCAGAGGCAGCAGCATTATCTCACCCTTAATAACAAAAGCCAGGATGCACATAACCGTACATACTGCAACAAGACAAAATACTATAAGATGTACCAATCTCTCATGGGCAAAAAACGCTATCTGAGTCAAATGTTTCTCCATCTCTTTGTCCCAGTCACGCTCAACGCCCTTATTGATCTCGCTATTCTCATCTAAAATCTCGTCTATATATTCAAGATACGCAATTATTCTTTTCTTCATAACTATTTTCTCTTTGCTCTTGCTTTAAGTGCATATACCGGATTATCTGTGATTAGTCCTTCAGGATCAAAATCCAGTATCTTGTCAATAAGCTCTGGTTCATTTACCGTCCATACAAATACCGGATATCCAGCCTCTTTCATTCTCTTTACATATGCAAATTTAAGCAACTGATATGCCGGACTTACGAAATCAACTTTACATGCCTGAAGTCTTCTAACAGGAAAAAGCTCATTAAATCTTCTCTTGAAGTTTGCTTTCTCATAACCAAGAAGAAGTCCTGTAGTAATATTCGGATCAATTTCTTTTATCTTATAAGGAACAATATCCTTAAATGACTTAACTGAATAATCTTCATAGTTTGCATACTTATGAAGGAACTTTACAACCTTATGCTCGAATCCAGTTTCCTTAATCTCTATATCCATGAAAACCTTTCCTGCACAAAGCTCCAGCACTTCTACAAAAAGTGGAACATGAAATCCCTTCTGCTTCGCTACTCTATCCATTTCCTCATAGGTATACCATTTGACAGGCTGATCTGCGAATTTATCATCATGATATACAACCAGCACATTATCCTTGGTCTTTCTGACATCAAACTCAACCATATCTACGCCAAGCTCAATAGCTCCTGCAAATGATTCTAATGTATTTTCAACTCCCGGACGACCTGATGCACCTCTATGGGCTATTATTTTTGTCATGTTTTTTCCCCTTTTCTGCACATCCCTCACATAAGCTCAGGATATTTTCTTGTTCTTATAGAAAATTGAAACTTCTTAGTATGTTTGATATAATAAGCCACATAAGTTTTGATGATTTTTTGAATAATCATGTGGTTATTATTATACTGCAAATTATACTGCAAAACACGAAATAATTCTAAACAATATATATTTTATGGAGGATAAATTTTTGGATAATACTAATAACAACAATAACGACGAATATGAAAACTATTGTTATATGTGTAGAAGATCAGAGTCCGATGCAGGAAAACTGATCAACTTCGCATCCAATGTATTCATCTGTTCAGATTGTCTTCAGAAGACACTAGACTCTCTTAACAACTCTCCAATTATGGATTTAACAAACATGCCTGGATTCGAGAATTTCAACATGTTTACTCCAAATATGGATATCCCTAATTCTCAAAAGGTTAAAAGACGCAAGAGACCTAGCTTCAGATTTGGTTCAGGACTTAACCCTGATGGCACTCCTTCTGGTTCACCATTTGACGAAAAAAATGGCGAAGAACAAGAGGAAGAACATAAGCTTACTCTTGCCGATATCCCTGCCCCACATCAGATCAAAAAACTTTTAGACAGAGATGTGGTTGGACAGGAATACGCAAAGAAAGTTATGTCTGTTGCTGTTTATAATCACTACAAGAGAGTTCTTACTGAAGAAGCTAAGCTCGAAGAAGAAGCTAAAAATCCTAGAAAGAAAATGTCAGCTAAAAAACAGGCTACACTCTCCTACGAAGATAATCCAGAAGCTTTTCTTGATCAGGTTGAAATTGAAAAATCAAACATGCTTATGATCGGACCTACAGGTTCTGGTAAAACATATATGGTAAAAACCATTGCCAAGATTCTCGATGTACCTCTTGCTATAACAGATGCAACATCTCTTACTGAAGCTGGATATATCGGCGATGATGTTGAAAGTGTTCTGTCAAAGCTTCTGGCTGCTGCAGATAATGATGTAGAAAGAGCTGAACACGGAATTGTATTCATCGATGAGATTGATAAACTTGCAAAGAAGCAGGAAACCCGCTCAAGAGATGTCAGTGGCGAATCAGTGCAGCAGGGACTTTTGAAAATTCTTGAAGGTTCAGAAGTTGAAGTACCAGTTGGTTCAGGTAGCAAAAATGCTATGACTCCAACTACCATGATGAACACAAGTGGAATACTGTTCATCTGTGGCGGTGCATTTCCAGAATTAGAAGAAATAATCAAGACAAGAATCGCAGCCCAGTCTTCTATCGGATTCGGCGCAAATCTTAGAGACGAACTTGAAAATGATCCTACTCTCTTATCCAAAGTTACTACCGAGGATCTAAGAGGTTTTGGTATGATTCCTGAGTTTATTGGACGACTCCCAGTTATCTTTACTTTAAATGATCTTGATGATGATATGTATGTAAAGATACTTAAAGAGCCTCGTAACTCTATCATTAAGCAGTATCAGAAACTTCTTCGAATCGATGAAGTAGATCTTCAGTTTGAAGACGATGCTCTTATTGAAATTGCTCATATTGCTGCTGAAAGAAAAACCGGAGCAAGAGCCCTTCGCTCTATCATTGAAAACCTGCTACTGGATATAATGTATCAGGTTCCTAAAGATGACAATATTGGAACTGTTATAATCACCTCAGATTATGTTAGAGGTAAAGGTGCTCCTATCATCAAAATGCGTGGAGCAGAATAATATAGAAATATATTTTAATAATTAAATAAATATAATTAAATAAATATAAAAGGCGATAAACTATAGTAGTCTATCGCCTTATATTTTTTTAATCTTTTAATCTATAACTTAGAGTGTTGTTGAACCTTCAACACCATCAGCTGTAAAGTAAATCATACCATTCTCTGGCTGGAAGTATACATTAAGTTCCTTAACTGACTTCTTACCACTTGCAGCCTTAGCCTTAGCAACGATATCAGCTGTATCGAACTGTCCACCAGCGTACTCAACGATAACTTTCTCAACTGTCTTTGTAGCAGCAGTCTTTGTTGTTGTAGCCTTCTTTGCTGGAGCCTTTGCAGCAGCCTTTTTAGCTGGAGCTTTTGCTGGAGCTTTCTTTGCTGCTTCTTTCTTAGCTGGCTCTGCCTTCTTCTCAGCAGCCTTTGTAGCTGTAGCTTTCTTTGCTGGAGCCTTCTTCTCAGCAGCCTTAGCTGGAGCAGCCTTCTTTGCTGGAGCCTTCTTAGCTGTTTCTTTCTTTGCAGTTTCTTTCTTAGCAGCTTCTTTCTTAGCTGGCTCTGCCTTCTTCTCAGCAGCCTTTACTTCTGTCTTAGCTTCTGCCTTAACCTCAGCCTTAGCATCTGCCTTCTTAGCAGCTGCAGCCTTCTCAGCGAGATCCTTTACACTTGCCTTCTTAACTGTCATTTTTCTTTCCCTCCGTTTTTAGAAAAGTTGTAAAAATGTGTTTCCTATTTGTTTCCCAATGATGTAATCATTTTCCGTCTTTTTGTTACGACGAATATTTTAATATTATTGTAAAACATTTGCAACTTTTTCGAAAAATTTCTCCATATTCAACAATCAAAGTTTTTTATAGTTTTTTCCTTTGTGAAATTTACACTACAAAAATGACAGTTTTTTGATATGAATTTTTGATACTTATTTTTTTGTTTTATTTTTATTTCTTATTTTTTTTCGTCGTCTTTATTCTCTTTTTTATCTTCTGTTTTTTCTGATTTTTGCTCTTCTATTTTTTCGTCTTTTTTATCCTCTTTTTTATCTTCTTTTTTGTCTTCTATTTTAGAATCATTTTTAGTCTCATTTTTCTCTTTCTCTTTTGCCTCGCGTTCTTTCTTTTCCTGCTCGTATCTCTGCTGCTGTTTATGGATGTTATTTATATCCTCCGTCGTTCCACCACCAACATCATCTGGTGCTCGGAACTCACCCTTATCAACAAGTCTTAAGAATGCATCAACTACATCAGCCTGTAGTTGAGTTCCTCGAACTTCTTTTATAATAGAAACAGCCCTATCAAAATTCATTCTCTTTCTATACGGACGATCAGAATACATTGCATCAAATGTATCAGCAACTGCAATTATCTGTGCAACTCTAGGAATCTCATCTCCCTTAAGTCCCTTTGGATATCCTTTTCCATCTGGTCTCTCATGATGTGCTCCTGCTCCTATTGCAAGCTCAGGCATAATACTAATATCTTTAAGAACTCTATACCCCTTCGCAGCATGAGATTTTATAATATTAAATTCTTCATCAGAAAGTGGCCCCTCTTTATTAAGAACCTCCGGTGGAATCGCAATCTTTCCTATATCATGAAGAAGCGCAATGTTATGATACTTCTCTACTTCCTCCTCTTCAAAACCAAGCTCCTCTGCCAGCATAGCAGTATACTCTGCAACTCTTGTAGAATGTCCCTTGGTATATTCATCTTTCATATCGATAGTCTTCGCAAAAGCTTCTATCATCTCTCTAATGAATATCTTATTCTCTTCCTGCTTCTTAACAAGAGCCTTGGTTTTTCTACGAACATAGAATACTACCACCAAAACCATAACAGCAATAAGCAGGAAGGACATGATTGCTTTAAACCAGAACTCTTCATGTGTTGCTTTTTCTTTCTCTATAACAACCTGCATTTCCTTATTGCTTTCACCAAGCGTAGTTTTAATATTCATATTAAATGTATATGTACCACCCTGCAGGTTTGTATAGGCAATTGGTTCAAGATTAGTTCTATCTACCGTAATAGTATCATTATCAAATCCATCCAAGTGATAAGTTACTTTTGGATTTACCAGAGAATATGTATATACAAATGGATAAATTGTGATTCTCTTTACCTTTGAATCGATAACGAATTCGCCCTTACTATTCGGGTAGATATATTCACCGTCAGCTTCGATAAATGGAACTGCCATCTTAATATCACTGACATCTTCAAATGTATCATTTATATTGACCTTTACAACCCCAGTAGCACCTGAAATATAGAGCAGTCCACTCTCCCCAAGATCACTATAGGAGTTGGCAGTTGTAACACTTGGAAGTCCATTGTCTCTACTGTAATATACAGGAGAAATCTCTTCATTACGAAGTAGTTCATCAACAGGAACAACATAGATACCATTACTACTAAGGATCCACATCTTACCACCGTTATCTTCGAAAAGATCAAAGTTGTTGGAATATGGGAACTTTTCAATAGTGGTAATCTTATCATCCTTCATATATGCAATAGAATTACTTGTTATGATCCAATAAAGATTTCTGGTAACATCCTTCTTGATTCGCATGATAACTTCTGAATGAAGTCCATCTTCTTTTCCAAGATTTTTTACTCCACCATCAGAAATGATATAGATTCCATTTCCATCAGACCCAAGATACATTTCACCATTATCGCCCTCACAAGCGGTGAGAATTTCTGTATTAACTATTCCAGAAGCTGTATCATAAACTTCCTTCACTTCATCTCCATCTATAAGTGCAAGACCACCGGTACAAGCAACCATGATGACTCCATCTGATCTCTCACTTACTACTCTAACTTTATCTGATGGAAGGCCAGAGATGGAATTAAATGTAGTAACATTTCCATTATCATATCTTACAAGTCCCAGGTCACTGTAAGTTGAAAACCAAAGTCTATCCTTTGAGTCTCTTATGATAGATCTAATTCTGATTCCATCCAACAGACTTACAAGATTAGAATAACTATTAACCTTAGAAAGATTTGTATCCAGATCTTTAATTTTTACATTTCGAACCCGCCCGGTATTATCTATAACAATAAGTCCAGTATCTGTTCCTATAAAAAGTCTATTATTCAATCGACAGGTAGTGTTAACCACCACATCCTTGATACCATACTTAAAATTAATATCAGTAAACTTATTTGGAACAACCTTCATAACACCCTGTCTTGAAGAGTTGAACCATAGGTTTCCTTCATAATCCACCAGCATGTTATCAATAGAATTATTAAGAGGAATATTCTCCATAACAGAGAATTCGCCATTCTCATAAATACCTATACCTGTATCAGAACATACCCATAACATATCTTTAAATTTTTCAATCGAAGTAACGAAATCAAGAGGATATACATTGATGATATCAGGATCAGACATACCATCAGCAAGCTTACCATGATATATCTCAGACTCCTCAGTTCCCAGATAAACAAAACCTGGATTTTCAGGGTCAGGATAAACTGTACGAATGGCGCCCACCCCAAGCTTTTCAGGATCATAACATGCAGTTATCTTCCTGCTCTCAATGGTAAAGATATAGCCTGTTTTAGTATCACCATAAATGATACCGTCCACACCTACTCTCATTTCCCTGATATATGTATCTGCAAGAAGAGATTCATCTATTTTAGTCATTTCCATTTCAGTATTGATCATGCTAATACCATCTGTGGTTCCCACAAATATATTACCCTGATTGTCTTCAACTATAGAACGAACTGAAGATGAACCAAGACCGTCCTCTTCTGAGTAAAATGTGAATTCACCATTTTCCATAACCGCTACACCGTTATCATTCGTTCCAATCCAAAGGCGGTTAAGGCTGTCCACATAGAGACTTACAACATTGGCTATACCAGTTGTAGAATCGATTCTTTCAAATGTGTTTCCATCGTATCTGATAAGACCACTGTAGCTTCCAATCCAGATAAAGCCCTCTCTGGTTTCTGCGAGGGCATTGGCCTCAGAAGTTGGAAGTCCGTTGGTGTTGTTATAGAGCACAGAAGCATAGCCATCACCTCTACTGGATGGATCAACTGCAACCTCGTTATTATCATCACCGGAAATAGTTTCTGCAGAGACATCTCTCATCTCTAACACGCTAAAGGAAATAGCTGCGAATCCTGCTATAAAAACAGTAAGTACAACTAAAAAGAATAGTTTAAATAGAATAGATTTATTTATATTCATACTACTTATTCACTCCCCACAACAGCAAATAAATAAAATCCCATAATTCAGTGGGCTTTCCCCTCGCCCATACAGAATTATTTTATCACATTCTTATTTGTTTTTATAGTAATAATAAAAATACGCCAGAGAAATGAATCAATCATTTTCCCTGGCGTATACCTATTACATTATCATAGAAAGACCTATTCTGCCCTTCTCTTTATCAACGCTTATAACCTTTACTTCTACCACATCACCAACGCTTACAACTTCCAGCGGATGCTTGATATACTTCTTATCAGTAATCTTAGAGATATGCACAAGTCCGTCCTGATGAACTCCGATATCTACAAATGCACCGAAGTCGATTACATTTCGAACTGTTCCCTTAAGAACCATTCCTACCTCAAGATCCTTCATATCCAGAACATCACTTCTAAGGATTGGCTTTGGCATATCCTCACGAGGGTCACGACCTGGGCGAAGAAGTTCTTCGATGATATCATCAAGAGTAAGTACACCTACTCCAATCTCATCAGCCAGCTTATTCTTCTCATCTGCTGTAAGTTTCTTGGAGATATCACTAAGTTTCTCATCTCCAATGGTTATCTGAAGCTTATCCAAAAGCTTATTAGTTGCTTCATAACTTTCAGGGTGAACTGCTGTCGCATCCAGAGGATTCTTACCTCCAACGATACGAAGGAAACCGGCACACTGTTCAAAGGCCTTCGCTCCCAGCTTTGGAACCTTGAGAAGTTCTTTACGGTCATTAAAGGAACCATTTTCCTCTCTATAAGTAACGATATTCTTAGCTATTGGCTTAGAGATACCTGATACATACTGAAGCAGTGGAGCTGATGCTGTATTAAGATCAACACCAACCTTGTTAACTGCTGTTTCTACTACACCACCAAGAGCTTCCCCCAGCTTCTTCTGGTTCATATCATGCTGATACTGACCAACACCGATGGACTTAGGATCAATCTTAACCAGCTCAGCCAGTGGATCCTGAACTCTTCTTGCAATAGAAGCAGCTGAACGCTGTCCCACATCGAACTCAGGGAATTCTTCAGTTGCAAGAGCGCTGGCACTATATACAGAAGCACCTGCTTCATTTGTAATTACATAGCTTACATTTTCAGGAATCTCGTGAAGCAGTTCAACGATAATCTGCTCAGACTCTCTGGAAGCAGTACCATTTCCACAGGAAATGAGTGTGATGCCATACTTCTTTATCATCTTCTTAAGTGTATCTTTTGCTTTTGCAATCTTCTCATCTGTTGTTGGAGCAGTTGGGTAGATTACTGTTGTGTCCAGAACTTTTCCTGTTGGATCAACAACTGCCAGCTTACAACCTGTTCTAAATGCGGGGTCCCAGCCAAGAACTGTCTGACCTGCGATTGGTGGCTGCATAAGAAGCTGTGTAAGATTCTTGCCGAATACTTCAATAGCGCCATCCTCAGCTTTCTCAGTCAGATCATTTCTAATCTCTCTTTCAATAGCTGGAGCGATAAGTCTATCGTACGCATCAACAATTGCATTTACTACAACCTGTGAAGTCCAAGGAATATCTGTTTCTCCAGGAGTTCCCTCATTTAAAAGATACTCTTCTTCTCTCTTAAGCTGTTCTTTCTTTTGATTATTATTTCTATTTCTTCTCTTGTTCTTTTCTTCATCTTCGTCAAAGCCAAATGCCTTCATAGCTTCCTCAAGACCTCTGATTCCGCTCTTTGGATTCTTAACATTGACTTTATTCTTGTTATATCTATTCTCTGTCTTCTCTTTATTTCCGGATGAAACCTTAACTTCAGAGTATGTTACTCCTCCAACCGATTTAAGTCTTGGGAGATACTCTTTATTAACCAGCTGTCTCTCCAGATAATTTACGATATCTATAACTGGAGCATCAATCTTAACAGTAAGGAATTTCTCCTTCTCACCTCGATTAAGAGCAAGCACTTTATAGCCTGTAACCTTCACTAAATCCTCTTCATACTCATAGTAATTCTCGTATACGGACTTAGCCTCAGCATCCTTAGCGTTGGAAATCATCTTGCCCAGCTTAAATGTTCTCTCTCTGATCCATGTTCTGTAATCAGCTGTATCACTAACCTGCTCAGCAATAATATCAGAAGCACCCTGAATAGCATCTTTAACAGTTTTGATACCCTTTTCTTCATTTACAAATGGAGTCGCTTCCTCTTCCAAAGTCTTCTCTGTCTTCTGCTCAAGAATGATATTTGCAAGTGGCTCAAGACCTGCTTCCTTAGCGATTGTCGCTCTTGTTCTTCTCTTAGGTCTGTAAGGTCTGTAAAGATCCTCAAGGGCAACCATAGTTTCGCAGGCTTCAATTTCTTTCATAAGTTCAGGAGTCATCTTCTCCTGCTCCTGAATACTTGTGATAACAGTCTGCTTCTTGTCCTCAAGGTTACGAAGGTAGTTAAGTCTTTCGTAAAGTTTTCTCAACTGCTCATCATTAAGAGCACCTGTCTTCTCTTTTCTGTATCGTGCGATAAATGGCACTGTACATCCCTCATCCAACAGTTCTACTGCCGCCTGAACCTGTGTACTCTTTACTTCCAGTTCCTCACTGATTTTCTTGATAATGTCCATATCTTGTTACTTCTCCTGTATTTCATGTTGTAATATATTTGCTTCTTCGCTAAAGCTCAGAATGACATTTTTAATTTTTGCTTTTTTACTACTGACGGTTATAGTAATTTATTCCGTCGTCCGGATTAAAGTATGTTCTGATATATCCATCCGGTGAAACAACCACAAATTCGTTGGTCTTCTCCACATAGTAAACATCGTCACCATCTTCCTCCTCAGTCTTGTGAAGGGCTTCAGGATTATTTACCACTTTAGAGGCTGCATCCTCATAAGACTCTGCATCTTTGAATCCCATGTCCTTACCATGTTTTTCGTAATGGTCTTCCAGACGATAGTTATTCTTAAATGTGTAATCCTCTGGTTCGGATTCTGTTGTAGATTGTTTTGTTTGGGATTCTGTTGTTTCTGACCCTGTTGTTTCTGACTCTGTTGTTTTAGTCTTCTCTGTAGTAGTTTCAGTAACCACTTCTTCAGTGACCTCTTCTTCAGTGACCACTTCGAACGAAGAAGAATCCGACTGTTCATTTCCAGTATTCTTTATAACCACACCGGAAAAACAGATGAAAATAAGAATCATTATAACAACTGAAATTCTTAATACTCTCTTATCTCTTTTATTCATGTTTTTGCTCATTACTTTTCGTTTCTTCAGGTTTTGAATCTCCTGATTTCGAATCTCCTGATTTTGAATCTCCTGATTTTGAATCTTCAGTAGAATAATCATCAACCTTTACTTCTGAAGACTGTTCATCCACTGCGTCAGTATACGAAGCTGTGTCAACCGTAACCGACTGATCCTCTGGTGATTCATTCTTTGAGTTATCAGGAATAAAATTCTGATTCGTTTGCTCATCTTTCATGGCATCGTCACCAACTACAGTATTATATTCTAAAACTGTATCAGACTCAACATCTTCATTTAGATCTACACCAATAGTTGAATAACTGAAATAATTGAAGTACACCGTGAAATTATCGTTTTGCTCAAGGCGCAAAATATATGAAAGCTTTATCTCTTCATCAGGATCATCTCCCATAAATTTCACTGTCCTCGCCACATGAGTAGCATCATCCGTACGATCATTTGTAATAGTTACCAGCCTGCTATATTCTGAATCAACATACTTCATGTCATAATATTCAGCCATTCTTTGTCCAAGATTTGCGTCGAAGTAATCTGATTTAAACATATCTTCCAGCATGACATCATCATAACCATATACCGCCATAGACATAAGTTTTCCTGTCTCATCGTCTATGATCATTTCTACATTTCCGGTACCATAATAAATAATTATATCCCACGCCAAATACATATCTTCAGTATCCGGCCTGATGATAAGATACATATTTACATAGTGTTCAAAATCAGAAGAAAGTTCTGTCTTAACACCTCTTTTATTCATGCCTAATCCCTTTAGATATTCAGCATCCATAAAAATGTCAATAAATGCATCCACAGCATGATCAAAAGCTTTTGTGCGATCAAGATTAACAGTAAAATCACCACTATTAATACTTTCATCATTAACCAAAACATAGGAATAGTTATCCATAACCATGGTCATATTTTTTAGTTTATCATCGAAGGTTATGGTATCTGATTCAACTCTAACAGGCTCAGCATCATAATGAATTCCATAACCATTTAGATTTCTATTTTCATATGCAAACACCAGATACGGAAATGAGTATGCTATCAAAATGGCATTTATAGCTAGAAAGGCAATAATTACTGGTTTCATACTTCCATCTTTAAACATCTACAGCACCTCCTCTCAGTGTTACAGTGATAACAGTTCCAACTCCCGGCTCACTGCTAAAATCAATATCTCCGTTATGGAGCTCAACTATCTTAGAAACAAGTGAAAGTCCAAGACCCGCACCACCCTGTGCACGAGATCTGGCTTTATCCACTCGGTAAAATGCCTCTGTAACATGGGCAATAGCTTCCTTAGGCATTCCTTTTCCATTATCTGTAATGATAAATGTAACGCCATCCGGTTCCATTTTCTGATCCACCCTGATATGTCCCTTTTTGTCCATAGCCTTACGGGCATTATCTATAAGATTGATCAAAAGCGTTCTCACAAGATCAGGTTCCAGCATTGCCAGTCCCTCTTCGGTTCTGCAAATGATAGATATATTTTGTTCAGAAAGTGTAGGTCTAAGATGTGTAACTATATCTTCAACCATATCCTGTGGACTCACCTTCTTAAGTTCCAGTTTCTCTTTATCTACAACGAATAACTGAAGAAGTTTCAAGGACATATTCTCAAGACGCTTTGCCTCAGAATAAATATATTGAAGAGCATCTTCTCTATCCTGTTCATCCAGTTCCTGCGTACGAAGAAGCTCCGCATAACCGATGATAGAAGTCATAGGTGTCTTCAGCTCATGGGTGAACGCCCCCATGAATCGATCCTTCTCCTCAGCTGCTTCTTCCAGAAGAGACACATTTCCTTCCAGCTGCTCTGCCATCTTATCAAAGTCATGAGACAGTTCTCCTATCTCATCATTTGTATCTATGTTAGAACGATAGGACAGATTTCCGTCCGCAATCTCTCTAGTAGCCTTAGTCAGTCGTGAAAGATGTCGAACAAGGAATGTAGACATGAGCCAGGAAATGATAACCGAAGCAAAAAGAAGTATGATAAATGAGCTAATAAACATCTGATGAAGTTTCTTTCTCATATCTCTTACATAACTGACATCACGGCAAATACAGATAATATATGTATCGTCATCCACTATCATTTCAGAGGAACTGATAATATATTTCAGCCCCGCAAAATCATTGTCGTAACTTACATAAATATCACCCTCACCAGTCATTTCTCTTGATATTTTCTCGATATCAATACCAATATTCTTTCTCTGGATATTTCCATAGATAAGTCTTTTATCCTTGTACAACAAAAAGACATCCGAAGATGTCTGATATGTTCCAAGTCTCCTGAGTGTCTGGATAAGCTGCTCATCACCTGTCTCAGATCCACTTTCATAGGAAATCTTAATGACACTGTTCACCATCTGCGCATTATCCACCGCCTCTTTTTCCTCACGAGTAACTGAATCCATGTAGGAACGGTGAATCATGATGGTAGAACCAAAGCTGAAAAGCAGCGCTACCAGCAGGGTCGTTAAAATTGTAATCTTTAATCTAAAACTCATACATCCAATCTATAGCCAACTTTACTAACTGACTTTAATTCCTTTTCCAAACCAGCCTTCTTACGAAGTCGCTGAACATGAAGATCTACTGTCTTACTTCCAAATTCAAGCTCTCCGCCCCATACCTTTTCATATATGCTGTCACGGTACAGCGCTGTATTAGGAGTTCTAAGGAATAAAAGAAGAAGATCAAATTCCTTTGGAGTAAGCGCTATCTCCTTGCCATCTCTCTTGGCAACCATTGAAGACGCATCCACATAAAGTCCATTTAGCTCAAATATATCTTCTGTCTTATTGTATCTGCGGAGTACCACCTCAACTCTTGCAATAAGCTCTGCAACTTCAAATGGTTTAATAATATAATCCTCGGCTCCCATCTTAAGTCCCTTTACTCTGTCATCAAGAGCATCTTTTGCAGTTAAGAATATAACCGGAATACCAAGCGGTCTAATGTACTCCATCAGTTCAAAGCCGTCTACTTCAGGAAGCATAATATCAAGAAGTATCAAGTCATAAACCATCTCATCAACTTTATCCAGAGCCTCATTTCCATCGAATGCCTGATCACAGGAGTAACCAGCCCCCTTAAGGCTCATTCTTATAAGATTGGAAATAGGTTTTTCATCCTCAACTATGAGTATTTTGATCATCTTAACCTCCACTTGAATTATACAAAAATAACGCAGCCCTTTAAGGCCAAATAACTAGCTCAATTATATGAATTATGTGTCACTTTTAATATAAAAATGATGTATATTCCGAACCAACTCGAAATATACATCATTTTAACATCATTTTTTCATCAACTCAAGCAAACCAGCAGGTTAAAATGCTATTTAATTGCAGCAAAACCAGCCTCAATATCAGCAATAATATCTTCGATATTTTCAAGTCCAACTGAGAGACGGATCATACCACCTTCGATACCTGCTGCAACAAGCTGTTCGTCAGTAAGCTGACGATGAGTCTCACTTGCTGGGTGAAGAACGCAAGTTCTGATATCAGCAACATGTACTTCATTTGAAGCAAGCTTAAGTGAATCCATCCACTTCATAGCCTTATCACGACCACCCTTGATTACAAATGAGATAACACCACAAGCTTTACCACCAAGATACTTCTTAGCAAGTTCATGATTCTTATCATCTTCAAGTGCAGGAAATGTAACTGACTCAACATATGGGCTTGCCTTAAGGTATTTAGCAACCTCAAGTGCATTTGCATAGTGACGCTCCATACGAATTGGAAGAGTTTCAAGTCCAAGGTTAAGAAGGAATGCTGAATTAGCTGCTGGATAACAACCAAAATCTCTCATCAGCTGCATACGAGCCTTAAGGATGTATGCCATTTTTCCATAGTCTCTTACATAGCATGTTCCATGGTAGCTCTCATCTGGCTCAACCAGCTCTGGGAACTTGCCATTTGTCCAATCGAACTTACCACTATCAACGATCATACCACCACCCTGTACTGCATGGCCATCCATGTACTTTGTTGTTGAATGAACAACTATATCAGCGCCAAAGTCAAATGGTTTACATAATATAGGTGTTGCGAATGTATTATCAACGATAAGTGGAACGCCCTGCTCATGAGCTATATTTGCAAATCTCTCAATATCAAATACTGTAAGTGAAGGATTAGCAAGAGTCTCGCCGAATACACATTTTGTATTAGGCTTAAATGCAGCCTTAATCTCTTCATCTGACATTTCCTGATTAACGAAAATACACTCAATTCCAAGCTTCTTAAGTGTGTAAGCAAAGAGATTGATTGTACCACCATAGATTTCAGATACAGATACAAAGCTGTCTCCTGCCTGTGCTATATTTAAGATAGAAAGAAGTGAAGCTGCCTGTCCTGATGTAGTAGCCATAGCTCCAACACCACCCTCGAGCTGATTAATCTTCTCCTCAACTGCCATAACTGTTGGGTTAGCAAATCTTGAGTAGATAAGCGCCTTTGTAGGATCATCAAATACATCAGCGATATCCTGTGTAGTATCAAATCTGTAAGTTGTACTCTGAACAATAGGTAAAACTCTAGGTTCAGTATTTCCTGGTGTGTAACCTGAATGCAAGCATTTTGTCTCGTCTTTCATATCATTTCTCCTTTGTTATAGATGTTTATTATAATATCTTTTTCTTTATACTTATTATAAATATCACTTATAGTAATATTTTATTAACCACTATAAATAACACTTATCACTAGGACATATTATCATAATTATTCTCCAGCATAAATAAAAACCTATAACAAAGCTATATCTAATACTTATAGCTTGTTATAGGTTTTGCCTATATGCAATATTATAATTCTCCTTCTTCATACACATTCAGCTGACCACAATTCACATTTCAGTCGCTAATATGCTTTCTTTATTTACAATCAATATTTATATAACATATACTAGGACATAGAAAAATAAAACCTCCTGGAGAGAGAAATACATATGTCTAATAAAGCATTTCAAAAGAATAAAGATAGTGAAGAAACTAGAGATAATAGAGTGAAAATCCAGCAGATTGTCGAAGCCCAAAGACAATTCTTCCGCACAGATAGAACTCTTTCTGTTGAGTTCCGCATAAGACAGCTGAAGAGACTCAGGGCTGCTATCATTTTAAATGAGAGCGAACTGAAGGATGCACTGGCAGCGGATCTGGGGCGCTCCCCAGTTGAAGCTTACTTCTGCGATATCGGAAGTCTAATTCTAGAGATAAATGAGATGATCAAGGGACTTCGGACCTGGGCAAGGCCGGAGACTCATTTTAGTGGGCTGCACTGTTTTCCAAGTATGGTCACAAAGGTATACAAACTGCCTTATGGTGTAACTCTCATCATCAGTCCCTTTAATTTCCCAATACTACTCTCTCTTGGTGTGCTGGCAGCAAGTATTGCCGGCGGTAATACGGCGGTAATTAAGGCCAGTTCCAAGTCATCTCACTGTACCGAACTGATGCAAAGGATAATATCAGAGATTTTCCCAGAGAAGTATGTAACAGTTCTGGGTGGAGGACATGACATTGCCGACATCTGCCTTGAACAGCGCTTTGACAAGATATTCTATACCGGCTCTCCTAGGGTAGGTTCTCATGTTATGGAAATGGCTGCAAAGAATCTGACTCCTGTGGCTCTTGAACTCGGGGGTGAAACAGGTAACTGGTGCATCATTCGAAAAGATGCCGACCTAAAAGACGCAGCGCGAAAGATTGCATTTTTCAAATCCCTTAATTCAGGACAGATCTGTATCAATATAAATCAGGTGGCTGTTGCTGAAGAAGTTGCTGGCAAATTCCTGAAGGAATTAAAGAAGGCATTTACAAAGCAGCTGGGTGACGAACCATTTAGTAATCCGGAGTATCCACATCTTATAAATGAAGCAGCCTATGACAAATGTGAATCCGAGGTAAATAAATATCGAAACAGGGTTATATATGGTGGCACTGGAGACAAGGAAAAACTAAAGTACTCTCCTACCATTCTTTATCCTGTAAGTATCCATGAAGATGTGGTTAAAATGGAACTGTTCTGCCCTATCCTTCCGGTTGTTCCATATAAGGATGCGCAGATCAACTTTCTTATCAAAGAGATTTCAAAAAGAGAAAAAGGCCTGGCACTTTATATATTTACTAGAGACATGGCCTGGGCAAAGAAAACTATGCAGAGAATGCAGTTCGGTGGCGGCTGTATCAATGAAGTCTGCCTTCATATGATGGTGAAAGGTGTTCCATTTAATGGTGTTGGACATTCCGGCATGGGAGCCTATCACGGCGAGTGGGGCTTTAAAGAATTCACCCATCCACAGACTGTACTTATCGGTTCCTCAAAGTTCAACCTTTCCATGCGCGAGCACCCTTACGCCCCAAAATGGAAAGATGCACTGATCCATCTGTTCGAACGCTAAAAAAAGCAGTGGGGATTTCCCACTGCTTGAATTATTCTATGCGATTCCCACAGACCAGGAGTCGTTGTCCATAATGAATAACAGAACCTCAGACTTCTATTCCGAATGACCTTTACAGTAAATATCAAAGTTTGTAACTCAGTTCTCAGTTTCACTATCTTCAGTAGCATTATCCTCAGTAGCTCTATCCTCAGTAACATTTCCATCGCCCTTAAGGTCTATGGCCTCACCAAGATATGTAGGCTCTGGCTTTACAATACATTTTGCGAAGTCCTTATCTCTAGCAAGAATCTCGCGGAACTCTCTATATTCTCTACCATTATATACATCATCCACACCCACGCCATATGCCTCAATGCCAAAACATTTAGCTATATAAAGCGCACGATACAGATGATATGTATTAGTGACTATCACTATCTTCTTCGCCCCAAAGATTTCCTTGGCACGGTAAATGCTTTCGTAAGTAGAAAATCCTGCATGATCCATAAATATATCCGAGGCCGATGCTATATCCCGGGAAGTCATGTAGTTCTTCATGGCACTGACCTCATTGTAATACTCAGTACCGTGATCCCCGGACATAAGAAGCTTATCAGATGCTCCCTGTCCATACACATCAGCAGCCAGACTCAGTCTGTCGCTGAGCATAGGACTAAGACTTCCGTCTGCATAAACTCCACAGCCCAAAACTATAATGCAGTCCACATCCTGAAGAGACGCAGTCTCATCAACAGTTATAACATTTTTCTTTACAGATCTTATAATATAGATATTTAAACCTAGAACTATGGCACCAGCTACAAAGCATGTGATCAGACAAGCCGCAAGCAGCTTAGCCAGCCCCTTCTTTATGGATGCCTTTTTTGTTTTGTTATTTTTTGTTTTATTATTTTTTGCTTGTCTCTTCTCTGTCTGTTTTTTATTTGTTTGTTTTTTATTATTCTTCATATCAGTTAAAACTTGATAGTTATTCCTTTTGACATTTATGTCTTTTATGACATACGAATTGCTTTATTTTACTTTTGACACTTATGTTATAGAATACAAAAGAATACAAATCACATCAAGTAGAAATAAAATGTCTAGATGTAGCTTGGTTCATTTGCACCTAACAAAGAAACATGCAACAGCAAGCTGGATGTTGTATACTGTAAAATTGTAGTGACCACATAATAAAAGCTAACAACACAAGTATTATCAGGGGGGATATGGATTTCTTAATTGAAATGCCGAATTAGGAGAAAAACAAATGAGTACAAATAAAGAAACAAGTAATGAAACAAATAAAAATACAAATAAAGAAACTAGTAATCCAGAATCAAATATCGAAATAAAAAATGAAACTAGTACCAAACAAAAATACTGGGGAATATTCCGTGACTACATGGAGTATTTCCTTGTTTATTGCTTTATTGGCTGGATCTACGAATCCATATGGTGCTGTCTGATATATCACAAGTTGGGGTTTATAAACCGAGGCTTTCTCTTCGGCCCTTGGATTCCAATATACGGCATTGGTTTTTTCATAATATGGGGAATATTTAAACTGCTCAAAGTTAAGAAACCAATTCCGGTTTTCATTGTGGGAACTCTGATATCTACAGGAATCGAACTCCTGGCCAGCTATATAATCGAAGCTACAATGCATAGAAAGCTGTGGGATTACACAGGCTACTTCATGAACTTTCAGGGAAGAATTGCATTTGAATCCAGCATGATGTTCGGCCTTATGATTTTCGCAGCCATCTGCCTGATACAGCCGGGCATAGAAAAACTTCAAGGCAAAATTAGGGACAGCAAGATCCATAACATAATCTTTGCAATAACCGCAACACTCTTCTTTATCGATCTGATCGCAAGAATATGGCTGGGAAGCAACATGAAATAAATTTAAATATATAAACAAAAATGGGGACAGTTCCAAAATGCACATTAAATGCAAAATGAATCTGTCCCCATTTATAATTTATTTTGTTATAAAATTTACATCACCGTAATAATAAATTGACTGGTAATAAAAATCTTCATTATCAAAGACAAAGTGCATTCTGCCTGTACCCTTATCCGATGATATCCTGCTCTCTTCTGTGTAAGTTCTTTCATCATTTATCGCCTCCACAAGCATTGGACAATCTCTTAAATCAACCTCTGTAATCTTGCACTTTGGAAGATCAAGGTTCTTAAGAACTGGACATCCCTTAAACTCCATTTCGTTTAATTCAGGCGCTTGATATACTTTAATCTGAAATAATTTTGGACAATCTATAAAATGCAACTTTTCTAATTTCACATCATTCCCACTACCAAAATAATTAATTGTGGGAAGATTCTCTAATCTGATATCTTTAACAGTAGATGAGCCGTTACTGGTCATTCTCTGAAATACTGGGCAATTCTTAATAACCATCTTATCAAACTCTGAATCCACCAGTTCAATCTTATTTAAATATTCAAGCCCTGTCATATTGATCTCATTTTCCACAACACAGTTCTTGATAAGTACAGTACTTAGTTCCGTAAGCTTACTAAAATCAAGTTTAACACTTGAACAATCTCTTAACTTAAGCTCACTCAGCTTTGAAAGATTTTCCAGCGCACTCACATCATCCACATAGGTTATATCGACTCTTTTTATGTTAGGAAATGTCTCAATCCCCTGAATGCTAAAACATGACTCCAGGTTAACTGTTGTAATCTTCTCACGCTCATACTCACCTAAATATCCATTTCCATTGGTGTCCCAATGCTTTGCTACATATTCTCTGAATTTTACATCTGGAAAAGTCTTATCATCTATGGCGACACCCTTTTCAAAATAGCCATTATGCAGGAAAAACGCTAAGCACGCTAGTAGTAAAAATGGAACAAATATTAGTAATATCTTCTTCATCTTAATCCCCCTTTAGGCTAAATGGACACGCCACCCCTTCACTTTACTCGTGGCCTAAATCCCTTCTGCTATATACACATTTAGTGTCACATTGTAACGAAACTGTTTCATTCAATATTTTCACTAGTTGCAAAATGGTCCATAAAGCACACTCCCAGTTTCCTACTACAATGATTTTATAGTGAATATTCTTAACATCCAGTTAAGATA
>CAMNGU010000029.1 GCA_946538525.1 uncultured Lachnospiraceae bacterium | reverse complement strand
AGTTTACAGCTTAGTTTACAGCATCTTTGAATGCCTTACCAGCCTTGAACTTAGGTGTCTTAGAAGCCTTAATCTTAAGCTTCTCGCCTGTTCTTGGATTATGTCCTGTTCTAGCAGCTGTCTTCTTAACTTCAAATGTACCAAAGCCTACAAGCTGAACCTTATCGCCCTTCTTAAGTGCTCCCTCTACTGTCTCGATGAAAGCCTTAAGTGCCTTCTCTGAATCTGCCTTTGAAAGTTCTGTCTTCTCAGCAATTGCTGCAACAAGTTCTGTTTTGTTCATGGTATAAAATCCTCCTAAAAATACTTATATTTTTGCTATTCTAGCCCCCTGAACTCGAACTAAAATACACTATTAAATTATAGTATAAAAGCCCTAAAAGTCAAGGATTTATTACATTTCCCGTAATAATTTTGTCACATTTTGGTAATTATAAAGAGCCCAAAATTTTATGTAAATCATAATGCATAGTTATGTAAACTAAACTTCGATTTCAATAGTATATTCAGCCTTAAATGTCACACCAACAGCCAGTTTGTTATCATATTCTCTTTCAGTGATATCTCCTGAAAAGCTCGCCTTGTCAGCGCGGCCATACCAAGGCTCGATACAAATAAATGGAGCTCCCTTTCCAGCTGGTGACCAGATTCCAAAAAGAGGTGCATCAAATCCTACTGATAAGTAGGACATTCCATCCGGTTTACAGATGCTAACCTTATTAACCTTGTTACCTTCAAATATCATCGCATCCTTATCAAACATATGCTCATCAATCTTTACAAGGCCACCATCATTTGCAAGAACATTTCCTTCATACTCCAGAAGTCCCTTGTCATTAAGAAGTCCATACTTCAGTTCCTTATCTGTATCAAAGTTGAAGAAGTATTCGCTCTGCTTATCGCCCTTCTTGATTGGACACATAAATGCCGGATGTCCACCTATCTGGAAATGAATCTCCTTATCATCAAGATTGAACACTCTCCAGGTAGTTGTAAGCTTATATCTATCCAGATTATACTCAACTTCCAGAGCAAACTTATATGGATAAACCTTAAGTGTTTCCTCATTATACTCAAGTCTAAAGATTATCTTCTTTCCATCCGGCTGCTTGATCATCTTGAAATCCATATCTCTAGCAAAACCATGCTGAGACATTGGATAGTCCTGTCCATCGACAACATACTTGCCATCCTTAAGACTTCCTACTATTGGGAAAAGCACTGGAGCACTTCTCTTCCAATACTTTTCATCAGCATTCCAGAGATAATCATTTCCATTTTCCTTTGACAGGATCTTAGCTACCTCCGCACCCCGCTGGTTGATTGTTACCTTTAGGAACATATTCTCCAAATAAAACTTCTGCATAATTTCTCCTCTTTTCTACACTTCTATATAATCAATAAGATTCTTCATCACATTCTAAATGTCAAATCTTGAATTTACATATTATAACCTAAATCTCTTCTAAAAATCTCTTTACCTCTGCCCATGCCTGCTTCGACTCCTGCATGATGGTTCCTGCCATCTGGAATACATGGAACATTCCCTGGTATTTTGTAAATCGAACCCTCACACCTGCACTCTTCGCTTTCTCGGCCACGAGTATGGAATCGCTGAGCAACATCTCATCCGTTCCCACCTGAATAAGCATTGGTGGAAATCCAGTGAAGTCACCAAAGGCCGGTGATATTCTCGGATCCTTTGGATTTGCGTCTCCTATATATGGATTATCGAAAATGAGTTCTGAGCGCTCATTTCCAAATACCGGATCTATGTCATAGTTCTCCTTATAGGAGCTTCCGCTTGCTGTAAGATCTGCCCATGGAGACATGGCAACTATTCCTGCCGGAAGCCTTCTCCACATAGATTTTAGCGTATGACAAAGGGCCATAGCAAGCCCTCCCCCAGCAGAATCTCCTGCAAATATAACCTTATCAGGCGTATAGCCCTGGTCCAATATCCATTCGTATGCAACCATAGCGTCCTCTAAGGCAGCTGGAAATGGATGCTCTGGCGCAACTCTGTAATCCACAGTTATTACGGTAGCTCCACCACCAACTTCCGAATATAGTCCAGCCATCAGCTTGTACTGCTTTCTCATGGCGCCAACATAACCGCCACCATGCAGCTGAAGTATCACCCAAGGACTGGTGGAATTAATCCAGGAAAGTTTCTCCATCTCAAAGTTTTCCATCTGGATTCTCTCTGCCACAAGATGGTCCGGATAATTATACTCTATATCCATATCACTTTTGCCATATGAGCCTGAAGTGAATCTCTCTGCCAGTGTTTTATTACTATTAAATTCAGAAACAAGATATCTTACCAGCTTACTTTTAAAGCTTAGTTCCTCTGCCAATATCCTTCTCCTTTATATTTTATTAGATCATAAAACGCCTTTTGATCTCATTTGAAATCATCTTCTGACCGAACATTATAGTACCTACAAGGATCAGCCCTGTGATAACTGTTGCCATAAGAGCAAAAATGAAACCATGTATCTTGCCCATCATATTAAGCACAAACAGAATCATACTGAAAACAAATATTACAATCTCAGTCATAATGAAACTCTGCCATCCATCAATTCTAACTATCATCAGAACAACCATGGCTAGATCAACGCCCACTAGAGCTATAGGAAATGCGTAACCTAGGGACCATCCTTTAAAACCTAGTAGATAGTCTATGGCAAAAACAAGTATCAGACTAAAATAAAGCTGAACCTGAATTATCCTCTGCATACTCTTTCTTTCTTTTACAGAATGAAGAAGTGTAGCACATCCATACAAAAGTCCTACTCCCACAAGCAGCGACCAATATATTCCATTGAATGTGAAGTAATTAATGATCAGCACAATTACTTCTGTTGCCAGAGCAGCAAAAAGCACAATCCTGATGATAAGCCTGATGGTTCGCATGGAATATGAAATGTCCGGATAGGTAACAGACACAGAGGCTTTCTCCATATCTCTGTCTTCTTCCGTCTCCACAACACCACGGCACAGAGGACATTCAATTGCATCATCTATTAATTTGACATTGCACCTTGGGCAGCGTCTCATAACATCAGTATCACTCATAATAAACTCCATTTGTTTCTATGGTTACTCCAATACCCTCCTCAGTCAACTTTCTAAAGAAAGTCTTCTGCACATTATCAACCAGAACATTTGCACTAAATGTAAGCGTAAGTGTATCCTCATAGGAAAGAACTGTCATCTTCATATTCTGTCCCTTTGACATTGCGAGGATAGCATGGAACCTTTCGATATACTCTGAATAAGGATCAGAAGTTTTAATAATACCAAGATTTGTTACTGTGGTTGTATTTGCCTTTGCAGATGCATTATATACCTGCCTGATGGCAAAATTCTTAAGCACCAGTGGAATTGCCCTGAGAAGAACATTCATCTCATTTGAAACATTATAGGAGAAAAGTTTTTCAAGATTTTCTTTTGTCACCTGTTCCTTAAGACTATCAGCAACAATATTAAGAACCTCTTCAAATGTATATTCACTCTTTGTTGGTTCAAATATTGCTGAAACCACTACGAAGAAATTCTTATTTGTCTCTGACTCAAAATATGGTCTTAAATTCACTGGAACAGCAGTAGATATAGGACGCTTGGACTGAATACCCTTGAGATAGCTCTTGTAGATTGCCCAGGTATAAACTCCCACCAGATATTGGTTTATGGTTACACCATAGGATTTCGCCACTGCCTTTATCTCCTGAATTGACATCATTCCATGAGTTACCGCCAACTGATTAGCTGTAAGTTTCTCTCCCTTAAGAATAACAGCTCTCTTAGTCTTATAAGTCTTCTTTTCTTTCTTCTTATAATTATTCACATAGCTGTCTTCTGCATTTAAAGATGTCTCTGAAGAAAGGGTGTTCTTAACCTTTCCCGTAATCTCTGGATGCTTTATACGAATATATTGATAAGTTATCTCTTTCAGGAAATTGATTGCTCCATTTCCATCTGTCAAAACATGGAACACTTCAAGATTGATCCTGTTCTTATAATAGGACATTCTAAAGAGATACTTATTATTTGCATATGGATTGATATAAAGACAAGGATATACATTTTCCTCTACCACCTTAGGAAGTGGGCTCTTGTTTTCTTCAAAATAATGCCAAAACAATCCACTCTTAAGAGTCATCTTAAATATATCAAAATGAGGCAGCACCTTTTCCAGTGCCAGCTGGAGCGCAGTTCCATCAATATCCTCTTTTAGAAGAACAGAAACACGATAAACATTGCTCATACCCTCTCTCGCAATAACGGGAAAAAGCTGGGCAGTATTGTCCAGCTTATCCCACTTAAGGTTATTATATTTTTTATTATTTTTCTTTTTGTTTTTATTATTTTTTTCTAGAGATTTTTCTAGAGCTTTATCTCTATTTTTCTCTATAGAATTTTCTCTATTTTTCTCTATAGATTTTTCTGATTTATTCTCTATTTTTTCTTTACCATGTCTTGCCATCGAAATTGCTTCCGCCTTCTCCCCCTGCTTGACTATCTTGCTTTTGGTGGGCAGCATCTTGAGTTTCCTGTCTTTCTTCCATGTTTTCCTGCTTCTGCTCTTCCAGTTCTTTCTCAAGTTGCTTCTCTCTCTGAGACTTCTGCTTATCTTCAGAATCACTTCCGCCGCCACCCTCTTTATCTTCACTCTGATCCTGTGGTGGTTCTGGTTCAGCATCTAGTTCTTCAAGCATTTTATCTATATCTTGCTTCAGCTGTTCAGCTTCCGGATCATGGCCATTGGTGCCATATGGATCCGCACAGCCCTTCTCAGTAAGGACATTTCTCGCAGACTGAAGTGTTCTTACTGCATTTGCCTTCTGTTTCTCAGTATTAATATTATCAAAATCAACCTTATGAAGCATTGCTAATGCAAGGTTTACTCTAATATCACATTCCTTCTTTTCTGTTGGATGTGATTCAAGTGCCTTCTTATAGCTTACTATAGCTTGATCATAATCTTCAAGCTTATAATATGCATTTCCTGCATTATAAAATGGGAGATATCCTTCAGGTATATTTACCTTCTGAAGAAATTCCTCTGTTCTATAGGAATATCTGCCATGATTATAGTTAAGTAAAAATGCTCCATTTATAATGTATCTTATTCCTAAAAAGAGTGCAACAATTGCTAAGAAAACAGATATAACATTTACTATCCTCATGAAGAAGATTGGATCTTCAACCTTGAATAAAGCTTCTCTATCTTCCTTCTTTTCAGCCTTGATACGAGCCTTATCTTTAATCTTCTCTTCTTTCTTAATAGCTCTTTTCTCAGCTCTTGTAAGCCCTTTAGAGTATTCAGTTTTCTTTTTCTTAGAATCGCTCATATTAGAATCTTTCTTAATTAGATTAGTTTACAGTTTACAGTTTACAGTTTACAGTTTGCCCTTTCTTACGAATAACACTAGCTCCAGAATAAGCATAATTGCAAGTGGTATTACATAATAGTAGTAGGTATCTTCATAACTTACAGAGTCAGATTTTTCAATAGATAACGAACTACCATTTTTAATTGATTCAATCAGATAAGCAACATTTGAATAATGATTCATGTGGATATAATCAATATCCAGATCACTTGCTATCTGCTTAAGGTTATCTTCATTTATCTGGGATACTGCATTCTTATTGGTATCCGGATCCTTAACATAGTTTCCGTAGCTACCATACTGCATAACTCCACCAGTACCAGTTCCATATCCAAGAACCGCTCCTGCATCCACATAATCCTCAAGTTCCTTAAAGGACCGAAGTGTGGATTCATCAGTAATCTCTCCATCACTTATAAAGAACAGGATTGTAAGTCTTTCATCTTTCTGGTTTGAGGAAAGAAGTAATGACTCCAGATCATCGTAGCAAACATTTAGTGAGCTACCTCTTGCATAATTAATATCCGGCTCCTTGATAGTGGAAAATGCGTCTTTAACCGACTCATGATCCTGTGTAAATGGTGCCAGTATCTGTGATCTGTTATCAAATCTTATAAGACCAAAGTTACTTCCAGAAAGTTCATCGATGATATTGGCTGCATCATACTGAACTCCCTCCATTCTTTCATGACTTCCGCCATAATCCTGGGCCCACATACTTATGGTAGTATCAACCACAAAGAGTACATCCAGATTTTTCATTTCCACCTGGGCATCATATTTCTTATCCATAATTCTTAGATTAGAAAGAAATGCCAGTACTATAATTATGGTGATCCTGATTATTCCCAATACCTTATATCTAATTTTAGTTGATTTTCTACATACTCCGAATATATATAGTACCAAGACTATCAAAAGAACTGGTACGGCTATAAAAAGCGGAATTATTGGTTTTGTTATCATAATCTTATCACCAGTCCTATTATCAAAATTATAGAAATTGAAATCATCATAATGATTACAGGTATCTCAGGCTTATCTACCATCTTTGTGATAGTAACCTCTTCTACTTCCAGAGCTTCCTCTCTTTCTATATCAGAAATAATATCATCTACAGAAAGGCTTTCGCTCTGCTTATAGAACTTACCACCTGTTTTTTCTACACAGGTTTTGAGTTCTGCCTCATCCTGATCATAATTTGAGGTATTCATTCCGCTCCAGTTTTCTCTGTTAGGGAAAATACCAAATACCTTGATATCATTTTTCTTACATAAATCTGTTGCTTCATCCAACTCTACAAGAGGCTTGCTAATAGCTTCTTCAGCATTATCAGTGGACATTATTATGATTCTTGTTCTATCTTCATCATCAAGTCTTGGGAAGCTGTACATACATGAAGCCAGGCCCTCACCAATAAGTGAACTACCCTTTGTATAATTATTTACCAGTGTACCTGCATCATAGTAATCCAGCTTTTCCTGATATTCTGCAAACTCTTCATACTCACTTGTATTATATTCCATATAACCGGTATCAGGATTATAGTACTTTTCCATATATTCCTTTTGAAGAGCAAAGTAATCCTTGCTCTCTTCCAGCTTATTGATAACGAAGTCATAGTCATCAGTCATTGGAACATAAAGTACTGAAGAAGTATTATAAATACAAACACCAAAACGGTCTCCATCAAGTCCGGCTACCACATCCTGAAGACTGTCTACCAGATCAGCATTCAGTTCATAGATTGAATACGAAACATCCATGCAAAGGAAGATATCTCTCTTCTTTGTACCATTGTTAACCGTTTCCTTCTTTGCAGGTCTTGCAATCAATACCAAAGAAGATACAAGACTTGTTATGAGGCACAGCTCCAGAACTATTGTAACTACTCTATAAAAATTCTTTCTGGTTCTGTAAATATTCAGATTTTTTACAAAACTGGTATTTGCAGCTTTGATTCCACCACGATATTTAGTTTTCTTCTTAATCACATGCAGTGCTATGATGATTGCCGCCAGAACAGGCAGTCCAATCTGAAGCACTAAGGGATGAATGAAATGCATTTAACGCCTCCAGCTTTCTATAAGCGTTTTTGTTCTATATATTGAAGCTCTAATATCTGCTTTAGTTTCTCTGGCAAACTCAGGCTCATAATATTCTCTAACAAGATTTGTTAACTGAGGAATATTTACCCTACGGATTTCAGTAAGTGTATACTTCTGAACCTTTATACCAGTTACCTCGAATATAAACATTCGGATGGTAATACTAATCTTCTGATACGCTTCTCTAACAGTTATTCTATTATTAAACAGGTCCGTCTCAATATATCCAAGCTCAGCCAGATACTTCTTCTTCTTGCCCTCAAGAGTAGCTTCAGCTATCTTCTTCATCTTGATCTTCTTTGCTTTCTTCAGCCTGTCACCCAGCTTTTTTCTCAGGTAAACCTGAGCAAAGATAACAGCCGCCAGTAAGATCACGGCAAGAATGATCCAGATTATCATATATGCAAATGGCGCCTGTAATTCAACCGATGTTTTCATTCTTATGCCTTTCGAAGAGTTCTACAATTTTATCAACGACTTCAGATTCTCTGCTTACATCAACACAGCTTATCTGATATTTCTTAAAGAGTTCATTTGCTTTTTTCTTACGATTCTGCCTATCTTCCACTTCAGCCTTATGAAGTTTTTTGTCATGAAGCATATAGTCTCTCTCGTATTTTCTGTTTTCCAGATCATACAGATTGTCACCTGTAAGATAAGCATCCTCTATATTTAGGATCATTACATCATTCATGACTGTAAGTCTCTTGAGAAGGTTCTCATCCAGCTCGGCAATTCCTGCCATATCTGTAATGATGAAAATGATCATCTTACGCCTTATATTTTCAGCTACATAGTCCAGAGTTTCAGCTATAGATTTAGCTTCCTCATCCTCCAGACACTGCTCATATCTAATGAGCAGATTCTCCAGATGCTGTTTTCCAGACTTAAAGAAACTGAAATCATATCCCTTATTGGTGCTGGTAAGAAGCGCATAGTCATCCCCATGGTCATTTACCAGATAACTGATAGTTCCCATGATATTAAGCGCTATATTCACCTTCGGTTCTCCTGCATCAGTATCGCCTTTAAACTTCTCTCCGGCATCACCGATAAAAAGAATATTATGCTTCTTATCAGCTACAAACCTTCGGATCAGAACCCTTCCAGTCTTAGAAGAAGATTTCCAGTCAATATCTCGAACACTGTCTCCATAAACATATTCACGAAGATCATCGAAGTCAAAACTCCGTCCTCTATAGATAGAACCGAACTCACCATCGAGAATATTTGAAGTTTTCTTCCTGGTATATAAAGTTATGGATGCCTTAATTCGGGCTAGATAATCGTAATCCATATTTACTCTTTCTTAGTTTATTTTCTATATTTTACATTTTCCGTTTTCACTTAAACTGTTTCTTGAATAGTTATCACTAAATCACTATGGAGTCTGTATTGCTCCAACAATTCTATCAATAATAGTCTCAACCGAAACATTATCAGCGATTGCTGCATAGTTCAGCTCTATTCTATGTCTAAGTACCTGATGACGAAGAAGCTTTACATCATCTGGGGTTACATATGTTCTTCCGTAAATGAGTGCAACAGCCTTTGCAATCTTCATAAATGCAATAGATGCACGAGGGCTGGCTCCCATTTTCACATATCTGCTAAGCTCCTGAGGAAGTACCTTCTCAGCATTTCTTGTAGCATCTACAACATATGAAATATATTTCTTAATAGATGCATCCACATAAACCTTTTCAGCAATTGACTGAATGTTATCTATATCCTTAATAGAAAGTACAGCTGGAGTAGTTCTGATCACTCCTGACTCAATACGGTTCAGGATTTCTGACTCTTCTTCAGGTGTAGGATATGTAATCTTCTCTTTGATAAGGAAACGGTCTGTCTGTGCCTCTGAAAGAAGGTAAGTTCCTTCCTGCTCGATTGGGTTCTGTGTTGCGATTACAATGAACACATCACCTGGCATCTTATAAGCTGTACCTCCGATTGTTACCTGTCTTTCCTGCATGGCCTCCAGCATGGCACTCTGTGTCTTTGCACTTGAACGGTTAATCTCATCAAGAAGTACAAAGTTTGCAAATACAGGACCTAAAGTAGTATCGAACTTTCCAGTTGACTGATTGTAAACCTGAGTACCAATAATATCACTTGGAAGAAGATCAGGTGTACACTGAATACGAGAAAACTTTCCATCAACCGCATCAGATATAGTCTTTGCAGCTGTAGTCTTTGCAAGTCCTGGAACAGACTCGATAAGTATATGTCCATCAGCAATGATCGAAGCAACCAATGCAAACTTCAAATTCTGCTGTCCTACTACCTTTCCATCGTAGTATTCGGATAATCTTTTGATTACATCCTGTGCGTAATTAAACTCCTCCTGTGTAACAGCAGATTTCTGATTGTAATTAGCCATTTCAGCCTCCTTATATTTTCTTATTTCTTACCCTTGTTATCTTTATTATCTTTTAAGTTCTTGTTCTTCTTATCATTTTTATTTACTGACTTATCAGACTTTTTATCTGATTTCTTATCTGTCTTCTTATCAGCCTTTTTACTTGAACTATTAGAATTTTTAGCACCAGACTCCTTCAAATTGTCATCAGCAACCTGTTTCTCAGATTCATTTTCAGATTGTTTCTTGATTTCTTCACCAGCCTCTTTGCTAGCTTTTTCAGCCTTTTTCTTAGCCTCATTTTCAGCTGCAATCTTAGCTTCTCTTTCAGTCTCAATTTCAAGAGCTCTCTGTGCTTCTTTCTTAAGAAGTTCTGCATTCTTCATCTCAAGATGATGATCAAGAATTGGATCTATATACTGTGACTCGTAATAACGATACAGTGCTTTATATTCCTCACTATGATTATCGGTAGCATGTCCATGCATCTCATCAAAATCTTCATCCTGACGAACTTTCTTAATTACATGAAGTGATACATTTGCTGCATGGGATGCAATTCTTTCAAAACTATTTACCAGGTCAAAAAGCGAAACGCCTCCTGCAATACTACAGGTTCCTTCCTGAAGTCTATCAACATGATGAGATTTAATGATTTCTTTAAGCTCATCAATCGCCTCAGATAATGGCTCCACTCTGACCGCCATGGAAGTATCATCAGTAGTGAACGCTTTTATAGTGTTTTCTAAAGTGTATTCTGTTGCAGAAATTATTCCTTCAACTTCTTTATGTCCTGAAGGAGAGAAATGAATATCCTGCTCATTCTTGGCTTTTGCCACATAAGCGATATTCATACAATAGTCGCCAATTCTCTCTAAATCCCCAATAGAATTAAGGATTTCATAAACCGTAAGCTTATCTTCAACTGTCAGACGGTTACGATTAATTCTTACGATATATGCTGAAAGTGCTGTCTCACATTTATCTATAAATGACTCATTTTCCTCCATCACAGGGAACTTTGTCTCATCATATTCATAGATCATACTTGTGGCATAACGGTAATTATCCATGATAGCTTCGCTCATCTTATAAATGAGTGACTTGCTCTGCTCTAACGCAATAGTTGGAGTATTGAGAAGCATATCGTCCAACTTTGAAAGTTCGATATCCGCTGTATTCTCTTCTTCTTCTCCAATAATCTTCTCAGTCAGATTAGATACACCCTTTGAAAATGGGAGCAGGATAATACTTGTCAGGAAGTTAAACATGAAGTGAAGTGTAGCTATATTACCTCTGTTAACCCGTTCAGACATGAAGGATAGTCCCACCGTACTGTTGAGAAGATATATAATAGCAGCAAAGAATACCGCTCCAAAAATATTGAAGAACAGATATCCAACTACCAGTCGCTTAGCTTTCTTATTTGCTCCGAAACCACCAATAACCGTGGTGGAACATTTTCCAAGGTTTTCTCCTATAATAATCGGAATTGCAAGTGCATAGGAGATTGTTCCTGTAGCAGATAAAGTCTGCAGAAGACCTACTGATGCATTTGAACTTTGAAGAATTACAGTTATAACAAGTCCAATAAGTATACCAAACAGTGGGTTTTCAAAGGAAACAAGCATATCCTTGAATCTCTCATTGTCCTGAAGAGGTGCGAAAACACCCTCCATAAGAGTCATTCCGTAGAAAAGCATTCCCAAACCTACGAAGATGCTGGCAACATTCTTTGCTTTTTTACTCTTAGTAAATAGAATTACAAATGCACCAATTCCTACAAGCAGTGGCGCAAAGGAAACCGGTCTCAGCAACTGGAGAACGATATTATCATCTCCAATATCACCAAGTCTAAGAATCTGTGCTGTAACTGTACTACCGACATTAGCTCCAAATACAACAGGCATTGCCTGTGCCACCTGCATAATTCCTGCATTTACAAAACCTATAAGCATTATAGTTGTAGCTGCAGAACTCTGTAAGATACCAGTAACGCCCATTCCAAAAAACCAGCCCTTTGCGTTACCAACGCCCTTCTTCTTACTGGTAGTTACTGTTTCTAAAACTCTTTCAAGACCTGAACCGGTTAACTTCTCCAGTGAAGAGCTCATCAAACTCATTCCAAACAGGAAAAGGCCGATTCCACCTAACAATTGTAATATTGATAAAATATCCATTTGCGGCTCCTATTATTCCATAGTCGTACAAACTTGTATTTTATCACAATTTATTCATACATTCCACACAAAGTAGTAGCCAAACATAGCCAAAATGTTGCATATTACGCTAAAAATGAAATAAAGGGAAAGCTAACGCTCTCCCTCTATCATTTATACTTATTTTTGCCAGACAATCAATTTAATCTTCTGAAGATTTTACCTGCTGATTATAATTCGGAATATTCTTATATCTTACAATCTTCATGCTGGCATTCTTTATAAATTCTTCCTCACGAAGTTTGATTCTAGTAATCTGCTTATAGATTGGTCTTCCCTTATTTACCTTATCTTTAAGCTTCTCGAAATATGCAGTATCGCCTAAATGCTCTTCTGTAGGGAATACTTCAGCAACGATCTTTCCACCCTCGTCATATACAAGAACTTCATTAACCGCATCATCACGAGCAATATTCTGCTCAAGTTCTTCAGGTGAAATATTCTCTCCATTACTCAGGATTATAAGATTCTTCTTACGACCTGTAAGGTATACAAAGTTATCTTCATCCACATATCCCAGGTCACCTGTATGATACCAGCCATCTATAAGAGCTTCAGCTGTAGCTTCAGGATTCTTATAGTAACCCTTCATAACCAGATCACCCCTAAAACAAATCTCACCATCCTCTGTAGTCATAGCTTCTACACCTGGTTCAAGTTGTCCAACGCTTCCATCCTTCTTATGGTGTGCTCTATTAACAGATACGCAAGGTGAAAGCTCAGTTGCTCCATATCCATTTAGTATTTCGATTCCCCATGAACGGAATTCCTTAACATACATTGGATCAAGAGCTGCTCCACCACAGATGATATATTCAAGATTTCCACCAAATACTTTTTGAATTGAACCATAAGTTTTCTTACGAACATCTATTCCGGTTTTAAGAAGAAGATCTGTTGACTTCATAAGTCCCTTAAAGGCTTGAACCTTACCCTTCTTAGCAACCTCTGCCCAAATCTGCTTGTGGAAGAACTCTACAAACATTGGAACTAAGAACATTGTCTGTGGTCCAAAGTCTTCCATATTTCTCTTCACATATTTAAGACTCTTATTGATATAGATTGGCTGACCATAGTTGATTACCATAAGAATACCAACTACAAGACCAAGAGCATGATGGAATGGAAGTACTGCAAGGACTCCACCCTTTGGTTCATAAAGCATACTTGTATGAACGATTTCAAATGCAATATTCTTATTGGTCAGCTCAACGCCTTTACTTATACCTGAAGTACCTGATGTGAAAAGAATACATGCTGTATCGTCATCAAGCACTTCATATTCAGCAAACTCAACACTTTCCTTACTCTCTTCTCTAAGAAGCTTTCTTCCTTCTGCAAGAATACTATCTAACTCTTTAAGATTGTAAGCCTTCTTACCAACCTTCTTATTTACTTTATTGAAATAAGTATCTGTAGCAAATGCCACATCAACCTCACCGATTTTCCCAAGAGAAACTATCTCTTCATCTGGAAGCTGTTTATCAATAGCTACTGCAATGCTTCCTCCAAGAATAGCTGCAAAGTATACAACCAGCCATTCATAAGAGTTTTCACCAACGATAGCTATATGCTTATTCTTATATTTCTTGCTGTAAAGCCAAGCGCCAAATGCATATACATCCTCTTTAAAATCATAGTAAGTCTTTTTCATTTCTCCTGATTCACAAGGATATACAAAAGCTGTATTATGTGGCTTCTCAACAGCCAATCTGTTAAGCATCTCTTTGATATTTGCCATCTGAGGTACAGAACAATATGGATATGCTTTATTTTTCATTTTTTTACTCCTTTTCTATAAGTCACGCTAAAGATTGTCCCAAATTTATAAGACCATCCAAGTTTTCACGAAGCGGATTTATCATAACACAATAACAGTCTATATGAAAAGCTAGTAATGAAAACTACATGTAAAAATGTAATTTTACATAGTAACGCCCGCTCCAGTATTAGGAGAAATCAGTGACCATATCAGATCAGCTACAAAAAGGACAATCAATATAATGCAGAGAATTTTTCTATACTTGTCATCCATTTTCTTATACAGATCATCCAGCATAGGAGAGAAAATATATGTAAATGCCAAGCCTGCCATTCCAAATACCAGCAAGCCCTCAAAGCAAACTCGCCCATGAATATTCAGGAAATATCCTGTATAATCCCACCACTTCTTATGCAGAAATGTTTCTAAGATCCAAGCCGTTGTGTATTCCAAAACTCCACAGACTACAACTGCTCCGGCAAAGAGCGAACCCGGCTTTTCTCTAAGTGGTTTTAGCAGCAGAATTATAAGGATTCCACCACATCCATAGATTGGAAGCCAAGGACCATGCATGGTTCCGCGATTTACCAGCATACCCGTTGAAGCTATGTAGTAAAACACTTCCCAGAGCCAACCAACCAGCGAATAAGTAAAGAACAGTTCTATCAGTGAAAGGAACGAATAGCTCCTCATGTAGTCATGCTTCAGATCATGTATTGAAACCCGAGGAATATCCAGAACCTCAACACCTGAAGGATGCTCTATATTCTCAACATGGTCTATAGCCAGCATGTCATCATCCAGCCACTTTCTAAGTCCAATACGCAGCGCCTCATGTTTTGCATTTCGTATCTGCATATACATTTCAGCTTTCACGCATTCAATATATGCATCCGAAAAGAACACTGCAGAAAGGTTAAATGTAACATATGACAGAAGATACCATGGGAAAAGCGACGCTTCTAATACAAAGGCTTTCCATTTTTCACCACGCATCATGGTTCTGGATAGTTCAAAAGCATCTTTCACTGGTGTCTCTGGATTTTCAGCCATAATATAAGGAATAAGCAGATACTCGTAATGCTTTATAACGCCTCCAACAATAGTCATGTTCCAAAGAACCTGATAAATGTATTTTAGGAACATTACAAAAGATATATGCTTAAGTCTTTTATTCTTATATGGGAAGAATAACTCTCCAGCACCGGTACCTCTATAACGGCGCTGTTCCAGAAAATATCTGTTTTTTCCTACAACGATAACATTCTTCAGGAAAACAAAAACAAAAATAGAAATAATCGAAAAGATAAATATGAGAATCGAACTGGCTACCTTACCATCAAACACCAGCTGATTGATACCATTTAATATTCCAAATGCAAATGACTGACTTCCAGTAATCTCATTTACAAATACCGACGCAACACCTCCATAGTATTTTTCTGAGGTGGTAGGAATATCATCAGGATTTTCAATTTTCTTTATCTCAAAAATATTATTAATAAAGTCCTTAACAATTCCGGCATTTGTATAGGAAGAGTCCTTTCCAAAGAGGCCATTTGAGGCTCCATCTTCCATGATACTGGTTGCAGCCGTAATAGAGCTGCTATCAAATGCATTTCCTGTGTTAGTGGCGAACTGATATCCGCCACTAACAATTATTGATACAAGAAATGTAATCAGTATATTTAGAAAATACTTTCTTTTTAGGTTTTTCCAACCTTCACGACGAATGTTTTGACGCACATTCTTAGTTAACATCTTAAGCTTCCCCTTTTAAGGTATTTCTTAGTAAGATTTAAGCAATCTTGTCTAAAACACTTTCCAGTTTTCCAGTAAACTGCTTAATTCTATCAACTTTATGCTTAAGATTTTTAAGTTCCTGAACGCTATCCTGAATAGATCCGCCAAGTTCCTTAACTGACTTAATAGCGCCATCAATCTTCTCAGCCTTATCAGCTTTAAGAGAAAAATCGTCATTTACAACATAACCTTTAAGTGGAGTAAATGCTGAAATACCAACTGCAGCAGCAAGTGCACCAACAATTACGCCTGCAATTCCTAATCTGATCTTTGTATTCTTTTTCTTCTGAAGAGCTACAGCTTTTCTAAATTTATATTCTTCAAATTCTTCTTCATCATCAAAAGAATCTTCGTCTATAAGGCTCATTTTCTTAGCGTCAAAAAAGTTTTTAACTCCAAGAGCTATAAGACCTATACCTGTAGCAGCAACCGCTCCCATTAAAAGGCTTCCAGTCTGTATTTCGCATTTTCCTACTACTATTTTTTTCATACGCCCCATCTCCTTCTGTAAATTTTTCGAATAATTAATTTTATCATAATTCATCTAAACTTAAAATAGTAAAAATATGAATAGTATTAGTGGGACGAAAGAGGGCTTAAAGCCCCCTCTCCGTATAGATGATGTGGTAGTCACCATAGCTGTCGGTATAAACCTTGAGAGCAAAAATCCCCGCATCAGCCACTACAGCCTGTCCTCTGTCAGTATCATCAAAGTGTATATCACAGTAGTACTGCCCCCACTCACCACTTCTGTCCTCAAACCTCTCGTCCACCTCACGGATGAACTCATCTGTAATCCGGTTTCTATCCTCAACCTTCATAGACATGTAACTAAGCCCTTTCTTCTGGAAGTTTATAGGACTCTTGATATTAGCCTTCTTGAACATACATGCAAGTGTATCTGCTGCTACGAACATCTCTGCATCTTTCCTGTTTACAGTATTAAGATTAGGTTTCTTCATAGTTTTAATCTCCTTTATAAAAAATTATTTAATATGTTAATTGTTGATTTATCATTTCCTGACAATCAGCTTGTCTCTGCTCTGTCAGCTGTTAGCCCCTGACAGTGTCTGTTACTGCAATTCTTTAAAATGCCCCAGTAACTGGGCATTGTTCCATGGTGCCTGACCCCATTACGAAATTGTTAAGCATGTAACAATTTCGTAATGGGGTCAGGCACCAAAAAAAAGCACCACATTTAAGGATTGAAGACCCACTTCTAACGCTAATTCCGGACACTCTAATAATTTCTTTAGCATTAGTCGTTTTTTTTATCTCAATTCTTAAATGTGGTGCTTTAAAAATTTATTGCACTCACTCGAACATCGAATGTTATTCGACTAGATATTTTAAATTTTTAAATGTACATAGAGACGAACTCTGCTTGTATTATATCTTTACAAAAATGAATAATCAATAGATTATTTCGTTTTTAAACTAATGGTTGAAAGTTCCAAAAAAATCAGTACAAAAATGCGAACAAAAGCGAAAGCTTTGTCTCATAAAACTATGACAACTGCATTACAGATTTATTTGCATAAAATTTCCGTTATGCTTAAAACCATAAGCTGTGTATAGTTTCACTCCCATGTCTGAAGCCGTAATATAAACTGTTCCACATCCATGATTTCTCGCTTCCTCCACAACACGGTGAAGCAGTTCCATAGCAATTCCCATTCTTCTATACTCAGGGGCTGTGTACATACTTGAGAGAATTCCTATTCCTCCGGTTATATTGCTGAAATATGGTGGCTTCTCTGCAAATGACATGCCACTGGTTCCCACTATCTTGTCCTCTGCTTCCACATCTATAGCCAGCCATGAAACAAAGCTTCCATCAGACATATGCTTTGTATAGAAGTCTCTAAGTGCTGACTCCAGGTCCACTCCTTCAGGAGGTGTTCTACCCTCTGAAACATGTTCCTCAATCAACTGATTCACTCTAAGGCTGATAACATTTTCAATATCAGCTTCTGTCATTCTTATATATTCAATCTTCATGATCCACCTCTATTTGTTCTTCTTTTCAAATCTTCTTTTCAAATCATCTAGTCAAATCATCTTTTCTAATCTTCTTTTTCTAATTATCTCGTCCACTTATAAAGTTGTGCGTAGATTCCATCCTTGGCCATCAGCTCGTCATGTGTTCCCGTTTCCTCAATACCATTTTCAGTGAGTACCAAAATCCTCTCTGCATTTCTGATGGTTGAAAGTCTGTGGGCGATAACAAAGGTTGTTCTGTTGGAAGCCAGCTTCTCCAGTGACTCCTTAACTATATTTTCGCTTTCATTATCCAACGCACTTGTGGCCTCATCGAATATGAGGATTGGCGGATTCTTCAGGAATACTCTGGCAATAGAAAGTCTCTGCTTCTGTCCTCCCGAAAGCTTGATTCCTCTCTGTCCAATATCTGTCTCATATCCCTTCGGAAGACTCATGATGAACTCATGGGCATTGGCCAGCTTCGCCGCCTCAATAACCTGCTCGCGAGTTGCTCCCGGCTTTCCATATAAAATGTTATCATACACCGTTCCCGCAAACAGATACACATCCTGCTGAACAATTCCTATATTATTCCTAAGACTCTTCAGAGTTACATCACGAATGTCCTTGCCGTCTATCTGAATGCTGCCCTTAGTAACATCGTAGAATCTCGGGATCAGACTGCACAGCGTGGTCTTTCCACCACCGGATGAACCAACCAGCGCCACATAGGAACCGGCCTTAACATCCAAATTGATGTGTCTCAGCACCCTATGCTCTGTATCTTTATATTTAAATGAAACATCATCAAATACAATGTCGCCCCTGACATTTTCCAATGGTACTGCATCCGGCTTATCCTGAATGTCCGGCTCGATGGAAAGAATCTCCATGAATCTCTCAAAGCCTGAATAACCATTTTGAAATGATTCTGTAAAGTCGATCAGTGTTCTTATAGGATCAGTAAAGATGTTGATGTAAAGCAGAAATGCCACAAAGTCCGAAACCTTTACCATATCCTTGGCAATGAGCACTCCGCCCACCATGATAACTGCGATGTTGATGAGCATGGTAAATGCTGTCATTCCTGAATGGAAGAATCCCATGTAGAAGTAGCTTTCCTTCTTAGCTCTCAGGAAGCCATCATTTCCCACCTTGAACTTCTCATTTTCAATCTCCTCATTTGCAAAGGATTTAACCACCCTTATACCCGCCAGGTTATCCTCAATCTGGGTATTAACCTCAGCAATCTGAACTCGGTTCTCTCTGAATGCCCTCTTCATTCTCTTGTTGATGAAGAACGCATATACAAACATTATCGGCACAAGCACGAATGCTGCCACAGTCAGATAACCGCTGATATTGATGAGAATAATAAATGCTCCAACTATCTTTATAAATGAGATAGCCAGATTCTCCGGTCCATGATGCAGAAGTTCTGAAATGTCGAAAAGGTCCGAAGTGATACGGCTCATCAGCTGTCCCACCTTCTGCTCATCGAAGAATGAAAATGAAAGCTTCTGATAATGTCCAAATATATCAGCCCTCATGTCGCGTTCCATTTTCGCGCCCATAACATGTCCAATATTTGTTATGTAATAATTGGAAATAAATTGAATCAACACAAGAACGATCAGAACTAATCCAATCGTAATAACTCGATGCACCGCCACATCCGTATCCAAACTCTTGATGTTAGAAGTGATATATCTAACCACCAATGGGATTACCAGACTGATGAGTGATGCTAGAAATGCAAAGAACATATCCAGAAGAAATGTTCCTATGTATGGCTTATAATAACTAGCCATCTTCTTAAGATTGTCCCTCATACTTTTCCTCCAAAAACCTTTTACAAAAACAGAAAACCACTTACCCCGAAAGATAAGTGGTTATATTCTCAAAACAATCTATTATATTTCATGAAAAAACCTATTGCTTATCTTTACCAATATCTGAAAACGCGAAAATTGGACCATACACAGATGTAATATGTACAGTCTTAATAGTTGCGATTCTATTTCTGGTAATCAGATTAAGCATCGTATTTCCTTTCATAATATTTGTCATAATTTTAGTGATAGTTTTGTTAATAGTTTTTGTAAATCATTGATTTACATCTCGATTTGGTAATCGATTTCAAGCACTATATTTGTAGAGTATAAAATCAAATATCTCATGTGTCAAGGAAAGAAAAAATAATATTTTTATTCATGAGATTTTGTTCGTCACTCGCAGTACTCTATCTCTTTAACTGCGCCATCTTCCCAGCTAAGTTTCTTTATGACGCGACCACCACGAAGTCTGAGACCGGTTACGCAGCCGGTCTTCCAGGCATCCGGAAGAGCCGGAAGAAGCTTCACTTCACCCCTTAGACTCTGCACCAGCATCTCAGCAATTCCTGCTGTACATCCAAAGTTTCCATCAATCTGAAATGGTGGATGATTATCAAAAAGGTTAGGAAGCGTCTGCTCATCAATCAGCTTCTCGATATTTTCAAGCGCAAGATTCCCTTCACCCAGACGGGCATACATATTTATGATCCAGGCTCTGCTCCATCCGGAATGACCACCACCGAAGGACAGTCTTCTCTCAAGAGTCTTCTTTGCCGCCTCAAAAAGTTCAGGCGTCTCATCTTCATTTATACTGCTTCCAGGATAAAGGCCAAAGAGCTGTGAAATGTGTCTGTGGCCAGGTTCCACTTCCTCGTAGTCCTCATTCCACTCCATTATCTGACCATACTTTCCGATGGAATCGCTTTTAATCCTCATCGCCACTTCAACTGCTCGTTTCGAAATACTAATATCAAGCTTTACTCCTGCAGATTCAAGAATCTCCTCTGCCCTTATACAAGCCGAAAGCAGTTCCCGAATAATCTGATTATCCATAGCCGCCCCTTTACAAATCACTCCCTGCTCACCATTCGGAAGTTTGTATGTGTTTTCTGGCGAAAGTGTTGGACAAGTAACAAGATAGTCCCCATCCTCCACAAGATAATCCATGACAAAGATAGCCGCATCTCTCATTATTTCATACTTATCCCGAAGGAAATCAATATCCTCCGTAAAGATATACTGTTCCCAAATATGAAGCGAAAGCCAGGCTCCACCCATAACCCAATAGCTGGAGCTGAGGCACACATCCTGTGGGCAGGTATCCGCCCAGATATCTGAATTATGATGGGCCACAAATCCGCCGCATCCATACATTTTTTCGGCTGTCACCTTTCCACTTTCCCGGAGTCTACCAAGAAATGTTATAAGTGGCTCATTACATTCCACAAGATTGGTAACCATAGCCGGCCAGTAATTCATTTCCGTGTTGATATTAATAGTATATTTACTACCCCAGATTGGAGTGTAGTCCTCATTCCAAATGCCCTGAAGATTAGCAGGAAGAGACCCTTCCCTTGAACTGGCAATAAGTAGATATCTACCAAACTGGAAGAATCTCACAACCTTCTCCTGCCCTTCGATATCAAGAATCACCCTATTAAACAGGGACTGATAATCCGAAATATGTTCATTAAGTATATCTATCCATCCAAATGAGGCCGCTCCATTTACTCTTTTGACCGCCAACTCCGCAGGATTCTCCACCCTGAATGTTGTATCTGCAGCTAGTATAATAAGCGCCTCATCCGCATTTCGGATTATGATACTATTTCCAATGGTTTCAGCTGTTCCGCCTGTAGGAATAACCTTTATGGCTGTGGCAGAAGATATACTACCTCGTCCTCCAGAGGTTGCTTCCATAAGCTGTATATTGCCAGGAAGAGCCTTAATGCTATCCACATAATGATTATAATTCTGACGCCTTAAAGTCAGCATTTCGTAAGGCTTATCCTCCCACGGTGCAAAGCCTCTTCCTAACTGCGCATGAAAGGACAGGCTTCCAGGCTTATCTGCAGATAGATGAATAGCCATAATATTCTGTGGAAAGCTGGTGATGATTTCACGGGTATACTTAACTCCACCCATGGTAAAGCTGGTACGAGCTACGGCTTTACTAATATCCAGCTCCCGTTCATAGTCAGTAAAGTCAGTTTCTCTTCCCATGAATTCGATATAGAGATTCCCAAGACATTCATAATGTCTCTGTTCCTCTGGGGTTCCAGATAACGCGAAGCTGCAGAGTTCCTCCGCCTCCCTTATCTTTCCCTCCATGATAAGCTTCCTTATCTCAGGAAGTTTTTCCTTTGCTGAAGGATTATGCCTTTCCTGCTTTCCACCAAACCAGACACTATCTTCATTTAGCTGAATCCTTTCAATATAAGGATTTCCGAAAACCATACCGCCTAGTTTTCCATTTCCGATTGGAAGTGCTTCATTCCAGTTTCCAGCCGGTTTATCAAATTTTATCTTATATACTTCGTCATAATTCATTTAATTACTGAGCCTCTTATTCAGTGCATTCAGCACCCTCTTCTTATCTCCACTCCACATTGGTGCCACAAGCGTTTTCTTCGCCCCATCACCGGTCATTCTATGTATAACAATATCTTCAGGCAGAACCTCTATGGCATCATGAATCAGTTCAACATATTCCTCCATGGTCATACATTTAAAATGTCCCGCCTCATAATCCTTTGCCAGATCCGTGCCTTCTATCACATGTAGCAGCTGAAGCTTTATGCCCTGCACTCCGCTCGCTCCCACATATTTAACAGTCTCCAGCATCTCCTCCCGACTCTCTCCTGGAAGCCCAAGGATTACATGAGTTATAACCTCGATATTTTTGTCCCGAAGATTTCTCACTGCCTCATCATACACCTGAAGAGGATAACCTCGCCTGATATATTCTGCACTTTTCTCATGTATTGTCTGAAGCCCCAGCTCCACCCAGATTGGTTTTACCGCATTCAATTCTGATAGCAGATCAAGAGTCTCCTCAGGAAGGCAGTCCGGCCTGGTGCCTATGGAAACCGCCACCACATCCGGATGCTCGATTGCCTCAGTATACAGCTCTCTAAGTCTGGAAACCGGAGCATATGTATTGGTAAATGCCTGAAAATAAGCTATATATTTATTTCCATTTTCAGGTTTTTTCGGCATCTTCGCCTCAACCCGTTTTTTACCCTGCTCAATCTGTTCCGTTACAGAAAAGCTCCTATCTTCAGCAAAATCTCCTGATCCTCCTGCAGAACAGAAAATGCACCCACGGGTATCGATGGTCCCATCCCTGTTAGGACAGGTAAATCCACCGTCTATTGAAATTTTATATACCTTCTGGCCAAAAGTGTCCTGAAGGTAACTATTTAATGACCTATATTTCATAGTTATATACAAATTTTAAGTATTTTAGTTATAGTTTTAAATGATAGGCTAAATTTTTACAGATTTAATCTTTGAGCCTAACTTCCATCATAGTTTTTCGAGGAGTCATCCCCATCTTCTGATAAAATTTCGTAGCTGGAACATTTCCTTCCCATACATTGAGAGTAATGTAATCATATCCCAAGGCCAAAGCTTCTTTCTTTACATATTCATAGAGTTCCTTCGCCACATCTTTTCCTCTAACTGACTCATCCACACAAAGATCGTCGATATATACTTCGCTATGAGGATAAACACAATTGGCAGCCGGCTCCTCCTTCAGGACACAAAATGTATATCCAAGCACTTTTATTTTAGCCTTATCCTCTGCTATATTTTCAGTCTTGTTTTCACTCTCGTTTACAGTCTCATTTTCAGTTTTGAGAATTCCTTCTTCCAGTGCAACATAGATTGGTTTACTATCATCCATGACCATCTCCGAAAGTTCCTCATGGGTATACTTCGTTCTTCCACTGATAAAGAGATCTGGCCTGATGGCGGCATGAACCTCCAAAACCTGAGATAATAATTTCAATATTCCTTCAATATCCTGTTCCTGTGCTCTTCTAATTAACATCTTTCTATCCCGACTTTCCTGTTGTTCTTGTTTTGTATTTTATATTTGCTTTCTTGTTTCGTATTTTATGTTTGTTTTCTTATTATAAAATCACTCTATTCTTTTTAAAAATCTTATCTGATCCTTCTCAGAGCCATAGCCCATACTTCTATAAAAGTCATGAGCTCCACTCCTGGAGGAACCTGAATTAAGCCTTACCAGCGTAATCTCATTTTCCATAGCCCATTTTTCTGCGGCCTCTATCAAAGCCTTTCCTACTCCATGTCTACGGCATTTCCCTCTAACTGCCAGTCCAAGAATATTCACCATTGCTTCAAAATATAAGGTATTATACTTGTCCACATGAATAAATCCAACTACCTCGCCATCTAGTACCGCCACAAATACAGCTTCCCTATCAGTATCCAGCTGGCTAATCCTCTCACTCACCAGATACTTATCGCACTGATACCCTAAATCCTCACAACATATCCTGCAAACTTCTTCCGCATCACCACGCTCTACAGGTCTTATAGTCACTAAAGAATCGTCTTCAATATTCTTCTCCATATTTGTCCCCATTTTTACATCTCACCTCCGTAAAAAAAATCTAAATATATACTATAATTATAACAATCAAGACATTGTTTTTCCACAGCTAGCGTAAAGTTTTATTCGGAAAATTAAATAAAAGAAATATAGAAGGGAA
>CAMNGU010000028.1 GCA_946538525.1 uncultured Lachnospiraceae bacterium | reverse complement strand
GCATTCTGTCCGCCAAGAACAGCATCACCATAAGATGCATCAGCTGCCATAGCTTCCATAGCTGGCTTGTTGTTTACGAAGTCGTTATCCTGCTTAACGATACCTGTCATGATCTCTGTATCAACTGTAAGCTTTCTGATGATATCAGCAACAAGTGCAGCATTGTCTGTACCGTTAGCTGCACAGATCCATGTACCACCCCATGAGAATCCCTGAGGTCCTGTTGTAGCTCCCCAACCACCTGCATGAGCAATTGAAGCTTCATCATCAGCAGCCATACAGAAGTCGATCAGCCAAGCTGGTCCAAAGTAGCAGAATACTTTACCATCTGGGTAGAAACCTGCTGACCAGTCATCGCTCCAAAGGTCGCCAGTACCTGTGTAACCAGCATCAACCTGCTCTTTTGACATATCAACCCAAGCCTTAAGGTTATCATCAATCTGGATCTTTCCATCAACAACCCATGGGCTCTTTACGTTATCTGAGAATACACGGTATGTATCGTTTGCTGTAGCTGTAATCTTGTAACCAGCATCCTTCATGTCCTTAGCTGTAGCATTGAATGTATCCCAATCCTTAACTGCTTCCTGAACTGTATCAGGATCATCTGAACCAAGAACTTCCTTAGCTGCTTCTCTGTTGTAGATAAGTACACCAGGACATCCCTGCCATGAAACACCCTTAAGGTTTCCATCTTTGTCTGTTACGATATCCTTTGTATACTGATACTGATTAGCAAGCTCGCTGTCAACATCGATACCAAGATCTGCAACTGGCATTGTAAGGTCAGTATTTACATACTTAAGTGCATAGTCAGCCTCTACGAGGAAAAGGTCAACCTTCTCATCGTCAGCAGCATCAGCGTTATCTGGAAGAACTGCGTCGAGGTTGTTCTGATAAGCGTTGTCATCTGAAGGAGTTACTGTGAACTTAACTTCGATGTCGCCAATCTTACCACCTGCTGTAGCATCATCAGGATCGTTAGCCACATATCCAGGATAGTGATCTCTAAGTCTACGAGCGAACTCATCATTCCAGCACTGAATGTTAAGAACCTTTCCATCTCCTGAAAGATCAGCCTCTGCTGAAGCAGCGCTAGCATCATCTGTTGATGCCTCATCATCCTCTGCCTCTGTAGTAGCTTCTGCCTCTGTAGTAGCTTCTGCCTCTGTTGCCTCTGTTGCCTCTGTTGTGTCTTCTGTGCTTCCACCACAAGCTACAAGGGAAAGACCCATAGCGAGTGCAAGTGAAAGTGCCATTGCCTTTTTGAACTTCTTCACAAAAAAACCCTCCTTTTTTGTATTTGTGTGTGTCCCGATGCCTCCAACAAATCCTATCTCACTTCCTTATAATCAGGAGTCCGAAACTCCTAAAGCCAATTCGGAGAAACATTCATCATTTTTAGCATCATTTTGGCTTGTTTGTGGCTATCCTTTGACATCAAATTTACGTTCGATTTTTTATATTTTTTAGTCAAAGTCCACAAAGTTTTTAGACATCATCGCGGTTTCTCCCCCGCGACATGAGTGTATTATAGGGCAAGTTAAACAACAATGCAAGTGTTTTTTTTAGTTTTTATACTACAATTTGTACATGTTGACCAACAATTAATCGAAATGAGATTTATTTGAAATTTGTTTGTCACATTTTCACAAAATATGTTACTATTTTGTAATACACAGAAGACTGTAATTGTAATATCATATAAGTCGATTTGCCACGCAAAATAATCGAATGAAAAAATACACAATTTTAAGAAAAATGGTCATTTTTCACTATAGTAAAATTTACCAAAACATGTATTTTCAGTCCGTAGTTCTTAGCAAATCAGTAATATTTTATAAAGAAATCTAATTAAGAAATCTAATTAAGAAATCTAATTAAAAAATCTAATAATAAAATTTAATAAAGAGGTACTTGCACCATGCGTCAGATGACACCGGAATTTGAAGAAAAACCTATTGAACAAAATCAAGATGACCGTCTGGAAATGAAATCCCTTTCCAGAAAAGACAGATTAAAATATAAGAAAGAAAAAATGAAAGCCACTATGGAAGGCATGAGCAGATCAGAGAAATTCAAATATCTGCTTTACTTCTATAAAGAAGCATTAATTATTGGAACTGCTCTACTGGTGGTAGCAATCATCCTGGGTAAGTCGATTTATTCTGCCACCCGTCCAATAACCATATCCTATGTGGTTGTAAACTGTGGAAACCAAATGGAATTCAATATGACTCCTATGAGGGACTACGCTAAATCCATCAATAAATATGATGGCTATCAGATAAAATGTGATACGAATGTAGCTATAGTAAAGGATGAATATTCTCAGGAATATGAGAATAACGCCAATAGCCAGGTATATATCAATTTCCTTACAATGTGTACTTCAGATTATTACGATGTAGTATTCACCAATAAAGAAGGTGCTTTCTACTGCGCTTCTCAAAATGTATTCTATCCACTGGACAAATATCTGGATGCTGAAACATATGAGAAAATTAAGGATAGAATCTATGTAGCTAAGGATATGAACGGTGTTGAACAGCAGGTTGCAATTGATATTTCGGATACTGAGTTTGCAAAGTCAATGAACCTGGGATACAAGGATGCACTTATCGGTTTCGCTGGTGATCAGGAGGACAACCACGAGAGGGTGCAAGAGTTTCTGAATTACCTTTTCCCTTAATTAAGAATTAGAGTCGCTTACGCGGCTCTTTTTTTATACATAGGATGCACGGCGTCAACTCGGAAAGTTCGCACCTTCGGTGCTCTACTTCCCTTTTTACGAATGTGCGAGTGTCAACTCGGAAAGTTCGCACCTTCGGTGCTCTACTGTCTGCATTCGCAGACACTTTCCTCGTTAACATTAGAGTCGCATATGCGACTCTACAATAAAAGAAAACACCTACTATGCAAGCAAGCTTGCTGTAGGTGTTTTCTTTCATTGTTACTCGCGCATTCTACTCATAGGTGTCAAAGTTCATAACTTGTCTCTTACGTGCCATTTCGTCACCTTCGAGGTATTCGTCGTATGTGCACATCTTATCGATAAGACCTTCGTCTGTAAGTTCCATGATACGATTGGCTGTTGTCTGGATGAACTGATGATCCTGACAAGCAAAGAGCACAACTCCAGGGAACTTGATTAGTCCATTATTGAGGGATGTGATTGCTTCCATATCCAGGTGGTTTGTAGGCTCATCAAGGATAAGTACATTTGTACCCATGATCATAAGCTTAGATAGAAGACATCTAACCTTCTCTCCTCCGGAAAGAACCTTAACCTTCTTGATTCCGTCCTCCCCTCTAAAAAGCATTCTTCCAAGGAAACCACGAACATATGTTGAATCCTTCTCCTCAGAGAACTGTGTAAGCCAATCAACGATTACAAGATCGTTGTCAAATTCCTTTGTATTATCTTTGGGGAAGTAACCCTGAGAGGTTGTTACGCCCCACTTGTAGTCACCTTCATCCGGCTCTTCCTCACCAGCAAGTATCTTGAACAGCATTGTTGTAGCCTGAGTCTTAGGACCTACAAATGCTATCTTATCTTCTCTACCTACTGTAAATGAAATATCATCCAGTATCTTTACTCCATCAACAGTCTTTGAAAGATGTGAAACCGTAAGAACCTCATTTCCAATCTCACGATTAGGTCTGAAATCGATAAATGGATATTTTCTACTTGAAGGCTTAATCTCCTCCAGCTCAATCTTCTCCAGAGCTTTCTTACGAGATGTAGCCTGCTTTGACTTTGAAGCATTTGCAGAGAAACGAGCGATAAACTCTTTAAGTTCTTTAATCTGCTCTTCCTTCTTCTTGTTAGCTTCCTGCTTCTGACGAATCATCAGCTGACTGGACTCATACCAGAAATCATAGTTTCCTGCATATATCTGAATCTTACCATAATCAAGGTCGGCAATATGTGTACATACTTTATTCAGGAAATATCTATCGTGGCTGACAACGATAACTGTATTTTCGAAATTTATAAGAAACTCTTCAAGCCACGCAATAGCATCCATATCCAAGTGGTTTGTAGGCTCATCGAGAAGCAGAACATCAGGATTTCCAAAAAGCGCCTTAGCAAGAAGAACCTTTACCTTAAGGCTGTCCTCCAGATCTCCCATTCTTGAATAATGATATTCTGTCTCAATACCAAGTCCATTAAGAAGAGTTGCCGCATCAACTTCAGCATTCCATCCGTCCATCTCTGCAAATTCAGCCTCAAGCTCTGAAGCACGAACACCATCCTCATCAGAGAAGTCTTCCTTTGCATAGATTTCATCCTTTTCCTTCATGATATCATAAAGTCTCTTATTACCCATGATTACGGTATCAAGAACTGTATAATCGTCATATTTGAAATGATCCTGCTCCAACACAGACAGTCTCTCGCCCGGATCCATTGTTACATCACCAGTAGTAGACTCCAGCTCTCCAGACAGAATCTTCAAAAATGTAGATTTACCAGCACCATTTGCTCCAATAAGGCCATAACAATTACCTGGGGAAAAGGTAATATTAACCTCCTCAAAGAGCGCCTTCTTTCCAAATCGAAGGGACACATTGTTTGCACTTATCATAATTTTCTCCTTGTGATATAAGTTTATCTTATTAAATATATTTTTAGATATCTTAATCTTTTTCCCTGCCACTCAGGATTCAATAGTTTATTATACTAATTAAAGTTCGTCAATCAATTTTTCTATCAATCTCTTCTTACTATATACATCGTAGCCCAGCATGAAAATGTAAAGCATCTTGTTAAGTCTCTCATTTTCCATATCTTCAGCACTGCCACTGCCATTTACCGGAAGCTTCTTATCAGTTATTTCCTTTGCCTTAGCAACACTGGCTTCGATGTTGAAGTATTCCGCCTTCTCCATCTCAAAGGTTTTAGTATAAATCTCATAAAGCTTCTCGCTGGTCATATCTTCATCCATTAGAGGTTCCATCATCTTCTGAATATCGCTGATGGACATAACGCTCTTCATATAGTAAATATAGATCAGAAATATCAGATGATCCCTGGAATACCTTTTCTTAACAGGAGGTGGCATCATCTTATTCTTTGTATAATTATTTATCATGGTTTTTGTAAGAGTCTTCTCATCCTCATTTCGCACATTATTCTTGAGATGCTCTTCCATAAAGGTTGTAACCTGCTCCATGAACATATCTTCATCAGGGATTTCGTCAGGAATAATGAAATCCAGCTTCAGCTTCTCTCTAATTTCTTTTTTTATATCAGCTTTACTATTATTAGATTTCTTCATTATCTTCCTCTTTTTTGCTGATCACACCAATAAGCTCAACTCGCTCTACTCTGTTCTTCTCGACCTTGCTACATTTTAAAATGATATCTCCGGCCTTAACCGTCTCACCTTCCTCCGGCAGCTTGTCCAGAAGTTCTATAATAAGTCCACCAATGGAGTCGTAATTATCTGATTCGAATTCCGTTCCAATGGCATCATTTAAGTCATCCAGCTTTATAGAACCATCCACATCATAGTGTCCTGGCTCTATTTCTTTAACGAACTCATCTTCATAGTCATCATATTCATCTCTGATCTCACCGACTATTTCCTCTACCAGATCTTCCATGGTTATAAGTCCAGCGGTAATACCATATTCATCCAACACGATACACATACCAACAGAAGCACCCTTCATATCTGCAAAAATCTGCGCTGTTCTCTGGTACTCATAAACATATGCAGGCTTACGCATGAAATCCTTAATATGAATATCTTTATTGTTAATTCCTGAAATAACCAGATCTTTAACATTCAGTATTCCGATTATATGATCCTTTGAGTCATCATAGATAGGTAAACGGGAATAGTTTTCCTCGATGATAACATTTAGCACCTCATCAAGTGGACTATTAACATCAAGACACACCATATCCGCTCTTGGAATCATTATGTCCTTGGCAACTGCATCACCAAAATCCACCACATTATTTATCATTTCCTTTTCGGAATTCTCGATAACTCCTTCCTCACTACTGACATCCACGATTTTAAGAAGCTCGCTCTCTGTCATCTGATCAGGATTTTTATCAGGATCCACACGAAGTATAAAAAATATACCGCGGCAGATTGCATTTACAATCCAGATAATCGGCGTAAGGACCACCATCAGGCAATATATCGGTCTTGCGAAAATCAGTGACATGCTGAGATTATTCAGCGATGCCAAAGACTTTGGAGTAATCTCACCAAAAACAAGAACCAGAAGTGTAAGTATTCCAGTTCCAATACCAATATATTTACTACCAAATAGTTCTGTACAGACAACCGTCATCAGTGCCGATGCAGAAATGTTAACAACATTATTTCCAATCAGGATAGTGGAAAGCAGTTTTGCAGAATTCTCTCGCATTTTTAGCACAAGAGCTGCTTTCTTTCCTCTTCTTCCACCTTCATCTACTACAGTCTTCAGCTTATTAAGGCTTACTGTAGTCAGCGCAGTTTCCGCCGAAGAGAAAAATCCTGATAACATTAGTAATATAAAAAGTATAATTATTCTAATTATGGAACCCGGGTCCAAAAAGTCTTCACCCCTTATTCTTTGTTATTCCCATTCGTTCAAATATAAAATCACAGCTTCCATTTCCACTATTCAGGAAACGATTAACTCTGCTGATGGTTGCAGTGGAAGCTCCTGTCTTCTTTGCAATCTCGATATAGGTATTATTCTGATAAAGCAGCTTAGCCACTTCAAATCGTTCTGCTATAGACAGTATCTCATTTGTTGTGCATATATCTTCAAAAAAGCTATAGAACTCATCCTTATCCTTGAGAGTCATTATAGCCTCAAAGAGATCTTCGACCGCATCTGTCTTAATGGTTTTTGCCATATCAGCCCCTCTTTCCTGGCTCTTTACGAACCCAAACGGCAACAGCCCCTCTATTTACATAGAACTCACCGAAACCTTCATCATCTATCTTAATGTTATATTTTGCATTTCCAATCACATCTGAAAAATGAGCACCAGCAAACTGGCGTCCGATGTACATTCTCTTTGTTCCGCCTTCGCCATCAGAGATAACAACAGCAAGTCCGGAATCCTTATGCTGCTCATCCCCTTCTCTGGTCCAACCAATACAGTTAGGATGATCGAAGTAATCATGCTGCACACCATAAGCCTTAGTCTTACGGATCTTCATCAGCTTATCAAGAAGCTGTTTCTTAGCCTTGATCTTATCATGAGGAATGCCCTTATAATCGCCATAGAATACGCAAGGATAACCTTCCTGCCTAAGAAGGATAAGTGCATAAGCCATTGGCTTGAACCAATCTTCAACAAACGATTCAAATGGTTGTCCCGGCTGAGTATCATGGTTATCTACAAATGTAACCGCCTTAATAGGATTGGACTTCATAAGTGTTCCATCCAGGATTGTCCTAAGGTCATAAGAACCGCCAGCCTTTGAAGCATGGTACAGATTATAATGAAGAGGAACATCAAAGAGCGACGCCTCTGACTTAATTGCTCCAAGATAATCTTCCAGCTTTGTTACATCACCATTCCAATACTCACCAACAGTGAAAAGTTCCTTCTCAGTCTTCTGTCTAACTGTATAGAGGAAGTCTCTATAGAAGGAAGCAGGAACATTTTCAGCCGAAGCAAGCCTAAAGCCATCTATACCGGAAATATCCACATACCAGATTGCCCATTTTACAAACTCTTCGAAAACCTCTCTGTTTTCGAAATCTATATCATCCCCCATAAGGTAATCATACTTATCACTTTTACTGTTCCAATCGATGCCAGCAAAATGAGTCCAGTTCCATTTAAAATCGGAGTATTTATCCTTTCTGCCAGGGAATTTAAACTTGGTCCACGAACCAATAGTCTTCCCTTCACTGATCATCTGATATCTATTCACTTCATTAAACTCTTTAGCAGGTACCTCTTCCATATCATCAGCACCTGTCATGTTGTCTATAACAACATCAGCATAAACATTTATTCCATTCTTCTGAAGCTCACTTATAGCATCCAGATAATCCTTCTTGGTGCCATACTTCGTTCTAACGCTTCCCTTCTGATTAAACTCGCCAAGGTCATACAGATCATATACAGTATATCCAGTATCCTGAACACCATTTGCTCCCTTATATGCAGGTGGAAGCCATACGGAAGAAACTCCTGCTTTTGCAAGCTTATCCGCATCTTTCTTAAGTGAAGCCCAAAGCGAAGGCTCACTCTTCATAAAACTTTCGAAGTACTGCATCATTGTTCCATTATCCATAATATCCTCCGAATAATTATAAACTTTCTTGCTTTAAAGTGTGAAATAGTCGATAGCTATTATAACAAAATGAGATTTTTTCTTCAACTGCTTATACATAACCCAAAATTCCCCTGACAGAAACCTCGCCACTTATTATCCTCTGCACTTCACCTAAGCTATCTTCCACCAGAAGCGCTCCAGTATTATCAATACCTCTAGATATGTAGGTCTCTTCTCTTCTCTCTCCATCATCTACTATTACCACTTCCTCACCCAGGCTTATCAGCATGGAGTTGTAATCCTGCAAAATGAAATCCAGGCTCTGTTCCATCTCATATCTCTTCAGGTACTGAGAGAACATATTTATAATAGCTGCCACAAGGCCTTCTCTTTCCCACTCAACACCTGACTCATTAAAGAGAGATGTGGCCTTGTCTACGATATCATTTGGAAAATATCTGGTATTGGTATTGATACCTATTCCGGTTATAACATATCCACCCCCCTCAGGATCAGACACCAGCTCCGTGAGAATACCACAGATTTTCTTCTTATTTACCACGATATCATTGGGCCACTTTATCTTCACATCAATATTCTGAATTCCCATTTGAAGAGCCGCACTACAGATTACTCTGGCCACACATAATGCAGACAAAAGTGTGACACCCGGCATCCTATCCCCCGACAGTTTCAATCTAGTTGCAAGAGACATCCATATTCCTGTCCCTGCAGGAGAATCCCAGTCTCGTCCCATTCTTCCTTTTCCCGAAGACTGTAGTTCAGCTATAAACAGTTCATTTACCCAGGACTTGTCGCCCTTCATGATCCTATTCTTAGCAAACTCCCTGGCCATATCATTTGTTGAACCTACTTCATCATATAAATGCAGGTCCGTAATAACACCATCTGTAATAAGTTTCTCAAGTTTTTTCTCATTCACTCTTATCACTCTCCATGTCTTCAAGCTTTTTTGCGATAACTCTATCATTCACATAGGTATAAATCTTATCCGCCACTTCCTTTTTATAGGAAAATGGAAGCACATAATCTTTGTTCTTAACGCTTATATGTATCAGACTATACAAATTCTCATTTTCTGGTATAACATGAGAAACATCATTCACATCCCCATAGGTGTAATGCCTGTCGCCCCATTTTGTATGAACAATAAAGTCCTCATCCCGAAATTCATAATCTGCATCATACGCCCCGGCTCTAAAAGAATTGACAAAGAGGAACAAACCATAAAGGGCAAATGCAAAACATAATATAGTTGCTATCTTATGTGTGCGGCCATAACCCATGATAAACATCACCACCTGGGAGGCGCAGAGAAATGCTATGGAAATGCCAACGAATCTATATGTATATCTGGTTCTTCTTTTCTTTTTCACATGATAATTTATCATACTCATTTCCTCATCGAGTTATCTAATGCTATATATAATAATCTATAAACAATAATTACTATTCAATGTTGACACAGAATAGTAACTAAACATCAACATAATACCACAATTAGATATAGCTTGCATAAATAAATTGTGGTATAATATCGACTGATTTTTTTATTGATAGATAAATAAGTAAAATAAATCGAGATATTAAATCAAAAAATTAAATCGAGATATTAAATCAATAAAATAAATCGATAATAATATATAGGGATAATAAATTTATGATCAAACTTATCGCCAGTGATATCGATGGAACTCTGGTTCCAGACGGTACAGCCGAAATAGACAAAAGAATATTCGATGTTATCAAGCGTCTCAAAGCGCACGGAATAACATTTGTCGGTGCCAGCGGAAGACAGTTCGCCAGCATGGCGAGACTCTTTGCCCCTGTATGCGAGGACATTTACTACATCACCGAAGGTGGTACCGTAGTAAGAGACACCCGTCAGGTTTACGGCAAAAGCGTCATAGACAAAACCGACCTCTTCGAAATGGTAAAGGATGTTAAAAAGATTAAGGACTGTGACATAATGCTCAGCGGACTTGATACAGCTTACTGCGAAGATAAGAGCGAAATGTTCTACTGGATGCGTGACTCATACCGTTTTAACATTGAAGTTGTTGGTGATTTCGAGACCCATATAACCGAAGAAATCGTTAAGCTTTCTATCTATCATAAAGATAATGCGGAAGCGCTGGTAAATGAGTGGTTCACTGACAAATGGAAACATAAATATAAGATTGCCAGTGCCGGTATCATGTGGATGGATGTTACACCACAGACAGCCGACAAGGGACATTCTCTCCAGCTTCTCCAGAAACAGCTGGGTATTACAAAGGAAGAAACTATGGCATTTGGTGATAACCTAAATGATCTGGGACTTCTGGCAGCCGCCGAAGAAAGCTACGCTATCGGAAGCGCAAGAGACGAAGTTAAAGCTGCAGCAAAGCATATTGCTCCACCACTTAAGGAAAATGGTGAAACTGAGGTTCTGCTGAAACTTCTTGAGGAATTAGATAATCAATAAAAACAAACATAAAACAGGAGGAAATAAAAATGGATAAGATCAAAATGACCACCCCACTGGTTGAAATGGACGGAGATGAAATGACCAGAATTCTCTGGCAGCTTATCAAGGATGAGCTCCTTTGCCCATTCATCGAGCTTAACACAGAGTACTATGACCTGGGACTTGAGCACAGAAATGAGACAGATGATCAGGTTACTAAGGATTCTGCTTACGCAACAGAGAAGTACAAGGTTGCTGTTAAATGTGCAACTATCACACCAAACGCTGCAAGAGTTGAGGAATATAACCTCAAGGAAATGTGGAAGAGCCCTAACGGAACTATCAGAGCAATCCTTGACGGTACAGTATTTAGAGCTCCTATCCAGGTTAAGGGAATTACACCTTGCGTTAAAAACTGGGAGCAGCCAATAACTATCGCAAGACATGCGTATGGTGATGTATATAAAGCAAGCGAAATGAAAATCCCTGGACCAGGAAAGGTTGAACTTGTTTACACTGCTGCTGACGGTTCTCAGGAATCAGTTCTCGTACATGAATTTGATGCACCTGGAGTTGTTCAGGGTATGCATAACCTCTGCCCTTCTATCGAGAGTTTTGCAAGAAGTTGCTTCACATACGCACTTGATACAAAGCAGAGCCTCTGGTTTGCAACAAAAGATACTATCTCAAAGAAATATGATCATACATTTAAGGATATCTTCCAGGAGATATTTGAAGCTGAATATAAAGAGAAGTTTGATGCCGCAGGTATCGAATACTTCTACACTCTTATCGACGATGCAGTTGCTCGTGTAATGAAGTCAAAGGGCGGATTCATCTGGGCTTGTAAGAACTATGATGGAGATGTAATGAGCGATATGCTTTCATCTGCATTTGGCTCACTTGCTATGATGACTTCAGTTCTTGTATCTCCTAAGGGAGTTTATGAGTATGAAGCTGCTCATGGAACAGTTCAGAGACATTACTATAAGCACCTTAAGGGTGAAGAGACATCTACAAACCCTGTTGCAACAATCTTCGCTTGGACAGGCGCACTTAGAAAGCGTGGCGAGCTTGATGGAAATGCTGAACTTCAGGCATTTGCTGATAAGCTTGAGAAGGCAACTCTTTCAACTATCGAAAGCGGAACAATGACTAAGGACCTGGCTCTCATCACAGAGCTTGAGAATGTAACTACTCTCAATACACAGAACTTCATCAAGGCAATCCGTACAACTCTTGAGGCTATGTAATAAGCTACCAGATATTTAAACCTAGTAGTCTATATATCCTAGTCTTAATATCAAAATAATATAACAGCAAAAATCCAGCGATACATTAACTGTACGCTGGATTTTTTGATTTATGTTTTTAATTTTCTATAGACCACTTAATCTACTGTCTCTCATTAATAGGTACATAAGGAACTTCCTGAGCAACAGACATATAAGCAGGACGGATAATCTTATCCGCACAAGTAAGTTCCTCAATTCTGTGAGCGCTCCAACCTGCTATTCTAGCAATGGCAAAAAGTGGAGTTATGAACTCTTCAGGAATCCCCATCATGTCATATGCAAATCCACTGTAGAAATCAATATTGGTACAAACGCCCTTATAAATCTTTCTACGATCTGCAATAACCTTTGGAGCAAGTCTCTCAACAGTCTTATAGAGATGAGCCTCATCTTCTCTTCCCTTACTTTCTGCAAGACTTAGAGTATATTTTCTTAATATAACCGCTCTCGGATCCGAAAGAGAATAAACAGCATGTCCCATTCCATAGATAAGTCCCATCTTGTCAAATGCTTTCTTATCCACCAGCTTTCCAAGATAATTCTCTATCTCATCATCGTCATACCAATCTTTAACATTTGCCTTCATATCATCAAACATCTTGATAACCTTGATATTTGCACCACCATGCTTAGGTCCTTTAAGAGAACAAAGGGATGCAGCCACTGATGAGTAAGTATCTGTACCAGATGAAGTTACCACATGCGTTGTAAATGTGGAGTTGTTACCACCTCCATGCTCCGCATGAAGTACCATGGCAAGATCCAGGAGTCTGGCCTCATTTTCATCATATCTCTTATCCTGTCTGATCATTCTCAGGATATTTTCTGCAGTACTAAGTTCAGGCTTTGGATTATGAATATATAGACCTCTTCTCTGGAGATAATGTCTGTAGGACAGATATGAATATACTGCAATCATTGGAAGACTGGCTATAAGTCCAACGCTCTGACGAAGCACATTTGGGATATCCAGATCATCTGACTTCTTATCATATGCATTTAACGCGAGCACTGCCTGAGACATAGCGTTCATAACATCCTTATTAGGGGATTTAAGAATAACATCCTCCACAAAGTCTGCAGGTAGTTTTCTATTAAAGCCCAGAAGTTTAGTAAACTTATCCAGTTCTGTCTGATTTGGAAGTTTTCCAAAAAGGAGAAGATACACAGTCTCTTCATAACCATATCTATGGCTATCATTAAAACCCTTTACGAGATCATTTATATCAATACCACGGTAACGAAGTTGTCCCTCGATCGGAGTAAGAACACCATCTATCACCTTAGAACCATTTACTGTTGAAACCTCAGTAAGACCTGTTAATACGCCTTTTCCGTTGGTTTCTCTCAGTCCACGCTTTACATGATATTCCTCGTAAAGTTTCGGCTCGATGAAGTTATTCTCCTCACATATTTTCGCAAGTCGGTTTATCTCCCTGTTTGCCGAAGCCTGTGTAAATTCTGTCATAAAAACCTCCAAATCTAAATTTCTGTATTTCTATTTTAACTAGCCAACCAGTTAGTTATTCGTTTGATCATTCATCTGGGTATTCATCTGTCCACTCATTTGAACATTCGCCTGAGTATTCATTTGACCAGTCATAGCATTCGCCTGAGTATTCATTTGACCCGTCATAGCATTCGCCTGATAACCCATCTGATTATTTATCTGATTATTCACCTGATAATTATACTGGTTATCATTCTTATTATCATTCTTATCATGCTTCTTGTGTTTGTCCTCACCCTTCGAGAGCTTCTTATCCGCAATACTGTAGAGTGCGCTTATTCCGAAGCACATGAGACCACTGATGAAGAAGCTAACTGCATTTCCAAGCACATTATCGTACTTGATATCTATCATGATAAGCTTAACCGCAAAGATCATGGTAGTAACCAGGCCGTAGATTCTGAGACTCTTCGCCTGCAACTTGAAGCCCAGCAGGATAAAGCATATAGCAAGAGCAAACACTGAAATGCTTATCATATAATTTACTACCTGGAAAGAATTCAAAATGCATATAAGCAGCACTGTGAATTTAACCCCCACATATACGATAGCCGGTGTATTATCTGACTTAAGAAGCCTCACTGAATTGATAACAAATAGCATGATAGCGATCAGTACCACAAATACATGGAGCCATGTTTCATCCACATTATACATAAGTACAAGTGATTCAATCATGAGAAATGCATTAATCACTGAAGTTGTAATGGTGATTCCCCGTTCTTCTTCCTCAGTAAGCCAATTCTTTCCAAATGGGCTCTTAAATGCCAGCAGATTTATAACACCTGCGATGGCCAGAAGCATAGTCGTTGTAATAAATTCATCCCACTCATTTTTTATAGCTATGTCTAATATCCAGACATGAAGCCCGATTATAAATGTAACATAAAATGCAATCTTAAGGCCCGTGCTGTACTGACCTTTCTTCACAACCATAAGAGCTATAAAAAGCCCAATCACCGCTATAACATATATCAACCCCGCTACCGGATTAATAGAAACCTCTATTGCTAAGATTCCATACAATACCAGTGAACTGATCTTGGACTGCCTGTCTTCTTTTACGAAACCATATACAAGGAGCGGAACAATGAGCGCAAATACTCCAACAATTTCATTTAGCGTCTCGTGCATAATCACACAATATGACGAGATTACAAGGAGAAGTATCTGCCAAGCGATAAGGCCTACACTCTTTCTCGCTCCCACCGGTGCTCTGTTTACCAATTCATGCCTAAAATATATTTCTACACCAACATAGAGCATAACGCATACAATCAATGTAAGCCCCTTGATAAAATCAGAAGCTGATATCACTGACCTCAGTGCCATAAGTAGGATAACCGAATATCCTGCACCGAAGAACGGTAATGCATGATATGTATCCTCATTTATCATAATTAGAATGAATACAATAAGTACCAGCATCAGCACAACTAACACTGATGCAGGAAATACTTCATCATCTATGACGAAATAACATCCAATTACTATAATAAATGAACCAATCCATGTAGCTATATTTGAAATGAAGAGACTGACATTATTCTTCATCTTTAATATCATAAATGCAAGACATCCTATCACAAGATAGATAGACAGGATTCCCAGCATAATGCCATCTTCACTTTCACAGCAGGATATAGTTCCAAAGAATACTGATATAACGATTCCCACAAGACCTATAATCTCAAACAGAAGAGGCTTTATCCTGGAAAGATAAAGAACTCCTGCTGCCCATAAGAGAAGCAGCACATATAGAGGTATCTGGTCTATCATATGGAAATATATATTACTAACAAATAGTGAAATATATAGCGCTCCAATTCCACAAGCTCCAAGAGACAGGAAGAAAAGACTTTCCTTTTTCTTGAACCATAAGATAAGTCCAACTGTTGTCATAGCAATACTAACTATAAACATAAGGGCCATCTTTATCTCGTCTGTAAGACCTGGAATCAGATACATAGCAAAGAGAATAAAACTGATGAATACAAGTATGGAAGCAACTATTCCCATACCTCTTATTCCCATCATAATCTCCGCATCAGGTTTCTTAGGCTTTTTAAACTGTGTCACCTGAGAATCAGCCTGATTATATTGCATTGAAGGCTGATTTTGAGACTGTCCTTGCTGTCCATATACCGGACGATTCTCCTGTGGCTGATCCAGGTTCTGCTGTCTGTATGGAGAACCCTGTTGTACAGGTGGAGCCTGCTGTCTCTGCTGTGGTTGTGCTCCCTGCTGCCGCTTCACAGGCTGTTTTTGAACCGCCTCTGTCTTAAGCTGTACAGGCTTTCCTTCATCCTTCAGCTTCATCAGTTCCATATGGATAGCATTGACCTCATACTGAAGGTCACTTATCTTCTTCTGACTTTGTCGTAATCTCGCTTCTAACTCATCAATTTCTGACATATCTATTCCCCCTGAACATCACAAATAAATCAATCAAAAACAGCGATGTCGGCTTATACAATCGCCGTCTTCCCAGACATATTCTGGCTATACTCCATAATCATGAGTGTTTCACTACCTGCAACCATTTTATCAGCCACACATACAATCCTTGCCTCCCTTGAATGAGGCACTCTTGAAATATTAAGTGGAAACATATGGCAATAAATGATTTCAGCTTCTTTAGCAGTTATACTAAAATCTCTTCTAGCATTCTCCATGGCTCTTTTCGCATGTGTATATCCATGAAGATTATGATATTCATTTTTCTCGTGCCAGTCATAAAGAAAATAATCATGAAGAAGAGCTCCTCTTACCACGCTCTTCATGTCAACCTTATTTCTCTTATGCCTCTTTCTAACTGCCAGCCACACACTCATGTAGGCCACGCAAAGTGAATGAGCATAGGTCGATGTGGTCCCATGCTGAATATAATCCTTCTCACGCTGAAAGCTTTCGCTCTCAAGGATATCCGAACCATATTTGCGGATGATATTTACGATTCGCTCATCATAGCCGATCTTAACGAGATTTAGCACTAGGCTTATCCTCCTGACAAAATTATATATTTCCCGAATTATACGGATTACTCTATTTCTATCGAAACACTCACAATCCTATTGCATGTTTGCAAAAACATCTTCCATCTCATAATATAACTTACTGAGTCTTTCAGTAGATAAATCTGTCTCATTAAGGATTGTATATCTGTCGGCTCTAGTTGCTGCTGCACTCTGCCATGCACCAATAAATATATCCTCTGTAATATTCCAGGTTGATGGAACAACCGGAATACTATATTCCTTAATGATACGAGTTATCTTAGCTATATTTCTATTCTGGAATTTACACGCTCCATAACTTCCCATAGCAACAGCTATACCATGTGGAACATTCACCTGATCTGCAAAATTCTCCTCAAGAGCATGACAGAACAGATGCTCTGAACCACTACTTGGGCGGGAAGTTCCAGCAATCTCCATAGCAAGTCCCCCCATAACCAGAGCCTGAGTTAGTCGCTTTATAAAGTCAACGCTCTTCAGTTCCTTCATATCATTATATGCGATGGAGTTAAATGCCATCTTGGAGATCATATACGCAAAGTCATCTACATAATCTTTTCCGGCAATATGAGCAATCTTCCAATCATTCAGCGCAGTATACTTGCTGACCGTATCACCAATTCCTGCTAACAGCTGTCTTTCAGGTGCACTCATAATTACCGATGCATCTACTAGTATAGCATGAGGAATGGTACATTTGAAAGTCTTACGCGCCCTGCCTTCAGTTCCAAGAACTGCAACTGGCGAAGCAAGACTATCATTACTTATAGTGGTTGGAAGGGATATAAGTGTTGCTTTACTTACAAATGCTGCAAATTTAGCAAGATCCAGCACCGTTCCACCACCAAAGCCGATAACAGTTTTAATGTCATTCATGGTGATATACTTTGCCAGAGCTACTGCATTATCGTAGCTTGCTGACTGAATAAGATAAAGCTCACTAATTGGAAAGCTCTTCTCTATTCCCTCTATTATGCTACCGAAAATCCCCTTCAAATTCTCTTCAGTAACGATTATAGTTTTCTTTTCTTCTATTCCCGGAAGCACATCCTCCATAACAGCTGGGATTCTTCCGAATATTCCATTATCTACTATCAAATGATATGGTAGTTTAAACTGATGCATTGTAACTCCTCCTTCTCCTCACTTTGTTCATCAAAAAACAATAACAAAACAGGGGCGGAATAACTATCCCGTCCCTGTAATCATCTTATATTAACGATAGATTATCTCATGTCTTCCAGGACCATTTGAGATCATGGTAATCGGGAATCCTATCTCTTTCTCGATAAACTCAATGTAGTTCCTGCAGTTCTCTGGAAGCTCTTCATACTTTGTTATGCCACGAATGTCTGTCTTCCAACCAGGAAGCACCTTATAAACCGGCTTAGCTTTCTTAAGCTTTGTTGTAACAGGGAAGTCTGTTGTAACTTCTCCATCTATCTCATATCCAACGCATACTGGAATCTCATCTAAGTATCCAAGTGCATCAAGAACTGTAAATGCTACATCTGTTGTACCCTGGAGACGGCAACCATATTTTGAAGCTACGCAGTCGAACCATCCCATACGACGAGGACGACCTGTGGTTGCTCCAAACTCACCCTTATCTCCACCATGAGTTCTAAGAAGATCAGCTTCGTCATCAAAGATTTCACTTACGAACTCACCTGCACCAACTGCACTAGAGTAAGCCTTGCAAACTGTAACAACTCTCTTAATCTCATATGGTGGGATACCAGCACCGATTGCACCGTATCCTGCTAGTGTTGATGAAGATGTTACCATTGGATAGATACCATGGTCTGGATCCTTCATAGAACCAAGCTGTCCTTCAAGAAGAACATTCTTTCCATTTTTAAGAGCCTCATAAAGGAAAGCTGAAACATCACATACATATGGCTCAACCATTTCCTTATATTCCATAAGTGTTGCATATACTTCATCAACTGTAAGAAGTGGCTTGTGATAGAGATGCTCAAGAAGAGTATTCTTCTGAACTATAACTCTCTCAATTTTAGCCTTAAGTGTTTCCTTGTCTTCAAAAAGCTCTGAAACCTGAAAACCAATCTTTGCATATTTATCTGAATAGAAAGGAGCGATACCTGACTTAGTAGAACCAAATGATGCTCCGGCAAGTCTCTCCTCCTCATATGTATCGAATAATACATGATATGGCATAACCATCTGTGCTCTGTCAGATACTAAAATCTTTGGAGTTGGAACCCCGCCATCTTCGATTGCCTTAATCTCTTTGAAAAGCTTTGGAATATCCAGAGCAACGCCATTTCCTATGATACTTGTTGTATGGTCATAGAAAACTCCTGATGGAAGTGTATGAAGCGCAAATCTACCATAGTCATTTATGATTGTATGACCTGCATTTGCTCCTCCCTGAAATCTTATTACGATATCGGCCTTCTCAGCCAGCATATCTGTAATCTTTCCTTTTCCTTCATCGCCCCAATTAGCTCCTACTACTGCAGTTACCATTTAACGCCTCCTAGCATTTATTAACAAAAATCAAATTTTTCCTGTTGCAGCGTGTCTTGAAAATGACTTCTAAAAATGTAACTTTCAGTCTTCCAAAACACAACCACCCGATATTCTAACACATCTATGCAAATATTAAAAGCATTATCACCATAAAAACATACTATTCTTTATACTATTCTTTATACTATTCTTTATATTATTCGATGATCCTGTTTTCAGTAACAATCTTCACAGGGCGTTGATCATACTCTTCTGACGGAACACTATCCACGATCTGACAGTCAAATCCCACAGCTATAAGCGTAACCGGATAATCCTTTACTGTAGCAACAAATCTGTCATAATAGCCGCCGCCATACCCCAATCTATTTCTGTTTATATCAAATGCTACAGCCGGCATTATGACAAGAGTCTTTCGATTCTTATCCAGCATATACTCCAGCTCTGCATCATATACCTTCATATCGCCAGTGTTTTTCGGCTCCTGAATTCCAAATGCGCCCTTGGTAAACCTACCATCATGAAGATAAAACTTCATTTCCCTCTTATTAGGACTCTTATTCGTAATCTTAGGAATATAAACCTTCTTACCCGCCTTTTTTGCATTAGTAATAAGTTCTTTCAAACTGGCCTCGCTGCCGAAACTCATATATGCCAGAATTATATCCGCTTCCTTATACTCATCCATTTCGTAGATGGCCTTACAGATAGCCTTAGAATTCTGGGCTATCTCTTCCTCACTCAGGCTATTCCTCTGGGAAATGACTTCTTTACGAAGAGACTCTTTATCTGTCAGCGGTCTACTTGGAAGAGAAAGCTTAGCTTTACTCTTTACATCAGACGCTAGATAGCCTCCGCCTATCTTGAATAAATTCTTAAGTCCCGAAGCAACCTCACGCTGTCTCTCCGGTGCTAAATGTTTGATAGACTTCATAACTTCAGAAAAAAGTTTTATGCCACCCTCACTCACATCATTTAGAGTAGTCACTCCAGCAACATCAATGGTAGAGAAAAGTGTATCTGTAAATACAGCTCTTTCTTCATCATTCATGGTTGCCAACCATTCTCTAAAGGTTTTATCTATGAGTCGACTTCCATCGCTAATCTTCGTAGCTTCAACAAACTTGTTTCCGTACACCAGCCATGTCATAGGATCATGCTGATTTATATTTTTCGCTGAACTTTTTACAATATGGCTCTCATAATCACTGGATAGCAGCACGCCAACAATCGACTCTTCTGGAAGAATACTGACAACTCTAGGCAGTATTTTCTGGTAGCCTTCTCTCTGCAGAATTTCATTCCTAAAGCCTGGACCATCATTTGAAAATACATTTACTATCCTCTCCTGTATCTCCGGCTTGCAAAATGCACTGGCATACACTGCGAAGTTTCCGCCCTTGGAATGTCCGCCCAACATCAACTTCTCATCTGTATTTTCAAAGTAGAAATCCACATATTCCACGGCACGACGCTGCCCCGCCGTCTCATTCATAAAGGTAAGATTAAAATCCTCCTTCCAGCCCACGATAGTGTTATCCGTACCACGAAATGCAACATAGCTGATTCCATTTGGCAGTCTATATGTCACCGCCGAGTACTGTTCCTCTCGGGAAGTACTGATCATATTAATATAGTGGCAGATGACAGTCCCATGAAAGCGTCTACTCTCAGCCGCCTTCTTTAAAACCAGTGGAGCTAACTTATAGAAGGTATCTCTGCAATTTATCTCCTCTTCCGTATGGATTTCGAAATATAACCTGGCAATCTCTTCAATAGGAAGCTCCTCATCCTGAGTTACAACGCCTTCAAGATCAGTATATGAAATCTGTGCAAGTATTAAGTTGTCCACATCATTAAATGGATCTACATCGAAGGAAATATCCCCTCGCCAATCCAGATATTCGAGAATATCTGCCATCTCTAAGCCTTTCTATTTGAATCTTATACTCAACATTATATTGATATCATCCATCGAATTTTCTATGGATTCACAAAAACAATTATATCACCTTTAAAATCAAAATCACATCAATTACAAACTTTTATTTTTTATATAAATCAAAACATAAATCAGGATATAAATCAAAAAAACGGGACTGATACGAATTAACATATCAGTCCCGAATATTTTTATTTGACTAGTTTATAACTATTTTGGGGATAAATAATCAGATTATTATTTGATTATTTATCAAATTAATCGTCCCATGTCCAGCAATAATAACTAATTGCTGAAACACCTGTATCATATTTAACTGTAAGGCTAAGCTCATTTCCACCTTCAAAGTAGTAGTAAATGTAAACGCCTGTTGAATCATAATTTTCTGAGATGTAATCACAATCACCATATGCATCATATACATCCTGAAGTGATGAGCCCCATGTAATACCCTTTGAAAGGATCATCTCTGGATAGCTATCTGTATCAGTATAAGCCATGTCTGCATCAAAGCTTCTGATATATGTATCTGCATATGCAAGTTTATCTTCTGTAGGATTACATGTAGCAACATAAAGGCTGAACCAGTCATCATAATTTTCATTTTCATATGAATATGATGATGCATACTCTCCAGCTTCCAATTCCTCATCATCCTTGTAGAAGTATGACTCGTCACATACCCAATCAGAACCAAGATCAGAAACTTTACCTGGAATAGTAATTACTTTTCCTTCGAATGAAAATGTCATCGCTGAAACATCATCTGATACTCCTGAAGGCACTTCAGCCAGCTTACTTGCTGCAGTTGACTTATCAAGAACCTCTGTGATACTCTCAAGCTCTTCGCCTTCTGAAGAATCAGCATCTGTTTCTGTTTCTTCATCATCGTCATCTGCTTCTTCAGTATCAGCTTCAGTTTCGTCTTCAGCATCTTCCTCTTCAGTCTCTTCAGCCTCTTCAAATTCTTCTTCAGCATCAAGGATACCTTCACCATTATCATCAAGGCCTATGATATACCACTTACTTCCAATCTTACCACATGTAAATGTATAATCCATTTCCTCTTCCTGAGTTTCGCCAAGGAATGACATTGACATCTTTGCTGTAACATTTACTTCCGCAGCATTCTTAAGCTTAATATTTGTATCATTTTCATCATTAAATTCTTTTGCTACATCCTTAGGATTAAGTCTCTCAGAACTTGCAACCTGAATATCCTCGATAGAAAATCCGAATCCCTTAAGAAGATCAGCAGTTTCACTAGCATCTTCTTCTGTTATGAATTCAAAATCTTCGCCTTCTCTCAGCTCTTCAGGCACGCATTCAACCATCGCATCAAAATCAAGCTCATTGAAAGATTCCATAAATTTAACTGAAACTTCCTCTGCGCCCTTGATGTTCTTTCCACCAAGCAGAAGAATAGCAGCTACTACAATACCAATTAATACAACCGCACCAGCAGCTATACCAATAATAAGTCCAGTATTTCCGCCACTCTTTGGAGGCTTTGGTCCTCCTGGCATTCCAGGCTGTCCTGGCTGTCCGGGCTGTCCCATCTGTGGACCACCATACTGTGGTGATGGATCCTGATAAGTCATTCCTGGTCCCTGTGGCTGTCCACCAAATCCTGGCTGTCCACCAAACTGCTGTGACTGATCAAATCCCGGCTGTCCACCAAATCCCGGCTGTCCGCCAAACTGCTGTGACTGATCAAATCCTGGCTGTCCACCAAATCCCGGCTGTCCGCCAAACTGCTGTGACTGATCAAACTGTGGCTGTCCACCAAATCCTGGTTGCCCACCAAACTGCTGTGACTGATCAAACTGTGGCTGTCCGCCAAAGCCTGGCTGCCCACCAAACTGCTGTGACTGATCAAACTGTGGCTGTCCGTCAAAGCCTGGTTGCTGTGGCTGTCCACCAAACTGTTGTGAAGGATCGTACTGTGGCTGCTGTGGCTGTCCACCGAACATATTTGGATCCGGCCCCATTGGGTTCATGTTATTTCCGTCCATATTCTTCTCCCCTTTTCTCTTTATAAGGTTTGAAACATCAAACCATCCTTTTTCTTCAGGACTCTTCTTTATATATTTTTATATATATTTTTTTTTATATATATTTTTGTGTATATTCGCTACCCAAATATATGATAGCACCAAGAAAAAGCCCATTCTGAAACATTATAACAGTATAAGCATAAAAAGAAAACACCCAAATAACGAAAATGAGTGTTTTCTATCAATTATTTGCTATCTAGTTTTTCTATCTTTCGCTTTGATTTTTCGCTTTGATTTTTCGCCTATATCTTTTTCGAAATCATTCTAGAATTATTCTAGAATTCTATCTCTTTCAGGTATCTAGAAAGAGCATCCTGCCAAGTAGGTAATGGCTCGAATCCCATTTCCACAAGCTTTGACTTATCTAATCTTGAGTTAAATGGACGAGCTGCCTTTGATATACCATATTCTGCTGTTGTTACTGGAGCCACCTCTGTAGTATATCCTGCCTGCTTATATATTTCCTTTGTAAAATCATACCAGGAAATGAATCCGCCCTCATTAGTTGCATGATAGTAACCATACTTATCTGTTTCAGCCATATCCACAAGAAGTCTTGCCAGGTCAAATGTATATGTTGGAGTTCCAATCTGATCACATACAACTGTAACCCTGTCATGTGTCTTTCCAACATTCAACATAGTCTTGATAAAGTTCTTTCCATTTACACCGAATACCCAGGCAATTCTTACTATAAAGTACTTATCCAGAGTTTTTGCTACTGCAAGCTCTCCATCCAACTTTGTCTGTCCATACACACAAAGCGGTGCATAATCTTTACAATCTGGCTCCCAAGGTTTTTCGCCCTGACCATTAAATACATAGTCCGTGGAAATGTAAATCATCTTGCAATCCAGCGCCTTACAAGCATCCGCAATATTCTGAGTACCATCCACATTTATAGCTCTAACCTTAGGCTGATTCTCCTCATCCTCAGCTGCATCTACTGCAGTCCAGGCTGCACAGTGAATAACCACATCAGGCTTAATCTCCTGAATCTTGCTAAGCACAGCCTCTCTATTTGTTATATCAAGAGAAACATATGGCATTGTAGTAACCGCACTGCCATCAGCTGCTCCACTGTACTCAGGCTGGATATCACTTCCAACACCCTCATAACCTCTTGCAGCAAGATTGTTCATAACATCATGGCCCAGCTGACCACAAACACCAGTCACAAAGAATTTCATAGTTTCATTCTCCTCGTATAATATATTTCAGATACATTAATTGTACCTTGATAACTTAATAACAATTGTTCAATAGGCTTAGTAAAGCCCATGATATAATTGTTCCTTAGTGTCAATCAG
>CAMNGU010000027.1 GCA_946538525.1 uncultured Lachnospiraceae bacterium | reverse complement strand
GAGCAATCCGTATGTCATATGGTGTCAAAAGGTACTTTTGACACCCACATCATAGAATGTTTATAGAGTATTTATAGAAATTTATAGTTCATGATTATTTCGTACATTTATTTCACACATCTCAAATTATACTTCAAGGTTATTGCATCTTAAATAGATTTTGATATAATTTTTGCATTCACGCTTTTTTTCGGATATACTAAATATTCCACTCAAAAATTCAACTTTCAATAGATAATTTATATAACTAACTATTATTAAAACAATGGTTGAAAATAGAAGGAAATAACGCTTAAAAAATCAAGCGAACAACAAACAGCAAATAACAAACAACAAATAACAAACAGCAATCAACAAACAGCAAACAAGACAAAGTATTAGTGAATAATAAAGGGGATATTACAACATGTTAGCTAGTTTTAAGAAAAAATATATTGGAGATTCAGCATTTTATAAGATGCTGCTAGGAATCGCATTTCCTATTATGATTCAAAATGGTATGTCCAATTTTGTTAATCTCCTGGATAATATCATGGTTGGTCAGCTGGGTACGGAGCAGATGTCAGGTGTCGCTATCGTAAACCAGCTCAACTTTGTGTACTATCTTCTAATCTTCGGCGGACTTTCAGGAGTAGGAATCTTCACAGCTCAGTATTTTGGAAATAAAGATGACGAAGGAATAAGACATACATTTAGATATAAGCTATGGCTGGGATTCATCGTAACTGTAGCAGCCATTCTTATCTTCCTCTGGAAAGGTGATACCCTGATTGGACTATACCTAAATTCCTCCACTGAAGGAGGAGACCTTGAAGCTACACTCAACTATGGTCTTAGCTACCTGGGAATCATCCTATTTATGATGCCTGCTGTTTACCTCACTCAGGTTTACTGCAGCACACTCCGTGAGTGCGGCGAGACAAGAGTACCAATGATTGCAGGCGTTGTATCAGTCCTTACCAACTTTGTTTTAAACATTATTCTTATATTCGGTAAATTGGGATTACCAGCTATGGGCGTAAGAGGTGCAGCTCTGGCTACTGTTATCGCTCGCTATGTGGAAATGATCATAGTTATCAGCTGGTCTATAAAACATATCGATACTCATACTTACTTTCGCGGAATGTACACAACCATCAAGATTCCACTGGCACTTGTGCGAAAGTACTTTATAACAGGGGCTCCAATCCTGATCAACGAAGGACTCTGGTCCATCGGTATTGCGATGCTCACTCAGGCTTATTCCCTTCGAGGACTAAATGTTATCGCCGGGCAGAATATTGCTAACACAATCAATAACATTTTCAACATTGTATTTATCGCTATGGGGGATGCAGTTGCTATCATCATCGGTCAGCATCTTGGAGCTGGAGACATGAAAAAAGCAAAGGACGAGGATACAAAGATCATCGCCTTCGCTATGTTTACTTCAATAATAATAGGTTCTATCCTGTTTGCGACTTCAGGCCTATTTCCAAAACTATATAATACAAATGATCTAGCAAGACTTGTTGCGACTCATTTTCTTATGGTGCAATCTGTTGCTATGACAAAGGATTCCTTCCTTCATACTTCTTACTTCACCATTAGAGCCGGAGGAAAGACAATCATAACTTTCCTTTTTGACAGCGGATTTATGATACTCGTCAGTGTACCTCTTGCTTATGCGCTGGTTAAGCTGACCACCCTTGGTCCAGCCACAATCTTTGCACTTGTTCACTGCGCAGACCTTATCAAATGCGTGATAGGTTTCATACTGATCAAGAAGGGCGTATGGCTCAGGAATATAGTTAGAGAGTAGTAATCTTATATTGCTTCTTTGATGCTCTTCACAAACTCAGTCAACTTCTCAGGTGCATCCTTGCCATACTGTGCAACTATCTTCACCATAGCTGAACCTACGATAACACCATCAGCTACCTGTGACATTTTCTTTGCCTGTTCAGGTGAACTTATTCCAAATCCTATAGCTGCTGGTGTATCTGTTGCTTCTTTTATAAGACTTATGATAGAGCCAAGATCTGTCTTAATCTCACTTCTCACACCTGTAACTCCAAGAGAAGAAACAACATAGAGGAATCCCTTTGCCTGAGAAGCAATCATCTTGATTCTATCTTCGCTAGTAGGCGCAATCATGGAAATGAAATCCATGCCATACTTTTCAGCGGTCTCATCGAACTCATGGCGCTCTTCAAATGGACAATCAGGAATGATGATTCCATCCGCTCCTGCCTCTGATGCATTCTTGAAGAACTTCTCTGTTCCATAATGATAAACTGGATTTGCATAGGTCATGAATACGATAGGTGTATCATAATCCTTTCTCAGTTCCTTAACCAGTTCAAATACCTTGTCTGTAGTCATTCCTGAGCTAAGTGCTCTAATATCAGCTTCCTGAATTACTGGTCCTTCAGCAATAGGATCTGAAAATGGAATACCAACCTCTACGAGATCTGCGCCTGCATCAAGAACCGCTCTGAAGTTTGCAAGACTTGTCTCATAGTCTGGATCTCCTGCTGTAAGAAAAGCTATAAATGCTTTCTTATTTTCAAATGCTTTATATATTCTACTCATCCTTATGTCCTCTTTTAATTTATTTTCAAAAAAACGCCAAAACTACTTTCAATTACTCGTAAAGGTCTACGCCTCTATATCTTGCAATAGCTGCCACATCCTTGTCACCACGACCGGAAATTGTACAAACGATGATGCTATCCTTAGGCATCTCTGGTGCAATCTTCAGCACATGAGCTACAGCGTGGCTGCTTTCAATAGCAGGAATAATTCCCTCTGTTCTTGAAAGGTATTCAAATGCATTTACAGCCTCTTCGTCTGTAATTGGAACATATTCTGCTCTTCCGATTGATGCAAGGTATGCATGCTCAGGTCCGATACCTGGATAATCAAGACCAGCTGATATTGAGTAAACTGGAGCTATCTGTCCATACTCATCCTGACAGAAGAGCGACTTCATACCATGGAAGATTCCCATAGAACCATTTGCCATAGTTGCTGCATTCTTTGGATTATCAACTCCAAGACCAGCTGCCTCACATCCGATAAGACGAACTCCATCATCCTTAATATATTCATAGAAGGAACCAATTGCATTACTTCCACCACCTACACAGGCAATAACTACATCCGGAAGTTTTCCTTCAGCTTCAAGAATCTGTGCACGGCTTTCCTTACTGATAACAGACTGGAAATCTCTCACTATAGTAGGAAATGGATGAGGTCCCATAACTGAACCAAGCACATAGAGAGTATCATCCACTCTGCTAACCCACTCGCGCATAGCCTCATTTACAGCATCCTTAAGAACCTTTGTTCCTGTCTTAACTGCATGAACCTTTGCACCAAGAAGTTCCATTCTGAATACATTGAGCGCCTGACGGATAGTGTCCTCTTCACCCATGAAGATTTCGCACTCCATATCCATAAGGGCTGCAGCAGTTGCAGTGGCAACTCCATGCTGTCCAGCACCTGTCTCGGCGATAACTCTTGTCTTACCCATTTTCTTAGCAAGAAGTACCTGACCGAGCACATTATTAATCTTATGAGAACCAGTATGATTTAGATCCTCTCTCTTAAGATATATCTTTGCGCCACCCAGGTCTCTTGTCATCTTCTCTGCATAATATAGAAGCGATGGACGACCAGCATACTCGCGATTCAGCTTATCCAGCTCTGCAACGAACTCAGGATCATTCTTGTAATGCTCATATGCTTCCTCCAGCTTATGTATCTCATTCATCAGAGTTTCTGGAATATACTGACCTCCAAACTCTCCGAATCTTCCATTTAATGCTTCACTTATTATTTTTTCGTTACTCATAGCTTATTCCTTTTTATTTACTATTATTTTCTATTATTAGATTCTAATTTTTTATTCTAATATTCTTGTCTACTTTCCTATCTCAGCCTCTACATCTATGCACGAAGTTTATTATCTTATCTCTGTCCTTAACACCATCTGTCTCAACTCCTGAACTAACATCAACTGCATATGGGCCTATCTGCTCTACAACTTCCTGAACATTTTCTGGAGATAGTCCTCCTGCAAGGAAGTAAGGTCTTCTTATGTTCTTTGCCTTATCCCAGTCAAATGTGATTCCATCGCCTTTACCAGGATCCAGCATCACATAATCAGCTGAGGATTCTTCTATCTCATCAAACGAACTGACCTTATTAATATTAAACGCCTTTATAATCTTCGTATCATCAGGACAGTTTTTCTCCGCCTTCAGCTTCTCATGGAGCGATCTAATATACTGTTCATCCTCATTTCCATGAAGTTGCGCAATGTCTATTGTACCACACTTGACAAGTCCTAATATATAATCTATATCTGCGTCTACAAATACACCGACCACCTTGATGCCAGGCGCCAGCTTAGCCCTGAGCTTCGCTGCATTTTCAGGTATTACATTTCGCTTACTATGCTCCCAGAATACAAAGCCAATATATTCTGGCAGTAGCTCATTTATCACCTCTATATCCTGTGGACGAGTGAGGCCACATATCTTAACCTTACATTTTCCCATTACATTCTCCATATTTACATATGAAATCTATTTCCCTGGACTTTCCCTGACTTCCCTAGGCTTCCTTAAGCGCCCTTATAAGTCCGGACTTATCGCCGCTTCTCATAAGCATCTCACCAATCAGAACCGCATCCGTTCCATTTTCTTTAAGTGCTATCACATCCTCAGGCTTCTCTATTCCGCTCTCTGATACGAATATAACATCCTCTGGAACCATACTTCTGAGTCGAATGCTATTATTTATATCCACCTTGAAGTCCTTCAGATTACGGTTATTTACACCCAGGATTCTTGCTCCCACATTCAGACATCTATCTACCTCTACTTCATCGTGCGCTTCGAAGAGGCAAGACATTCCTAATCTATCAGCAATCTCAAAGAACTGTTTCATCTCCTCATCACTGAGTATAGCTGCAATTAAGAGTATAGCCGACGCTCCCATCATCTTCGCTTGATATACCATATATGGATCGATAGTAAAATCTTTTCTAAGAACCGGGATAGTCACTTCCTTAACTATGTTCTGGAGATATACATCGCTGCCCTTAAATCTATCCGGCTCAGTGAGACAGGATATAGCATCCGCTCCACTGGCCTCATATTCCTTAGCTATATCCAGATATGGAAATTCTTCAGCGATTACGCCCTTGGAAGGTGACGCCTTCTTAACCTCTGAGATAATAGATAGTCCCTTACTAGAGAGAGCTTGCTCAAATGGATATTCAAACTCCAGAACTTCCATCTCTCTTGCTGCCAGGATTTCCGCATCTCTTTCAATATTTTGAAGAGTGTATCCTTCCTTCTGCCTCTCGATTCTCGCCCTTGTTAAGTCTGCTAATTCATCTAATATCATGGTCTTATCGCCCTCTTAAATACATTTATCTCAAACTACTTCTTCTTAAATATCAAACTAACAATCTATCTGTTACTTACTTCTATAAATTTCTCAAGTGTCTCAGTTGCTTTTCCAGATGCTATGATCTCTTTTGCAAGCTCAACACCATCTTTCATAGAGTCAGCCTTTCCACCAATATAGAGTGAAGCACCTGCATTTAGAAGAGTTGCAACTCTCTTTGGTCCTCTCTCTTCACCGCTTAAGATCTGACGGGTGATGACTGCATTTTCAGCTGGAAGTCCGCCTACAAGATCAGACTTATTGCATGAATCAAATCCAAAATCTTCAGGACAGATAACCCTTGTCTTATACCATCCATCCTTAATCTCGCAAAGAGTTGTTGGTGAGCTAAGAGAAATCTCATCCAGCTTATCCTGTCCATAAACTACCATTCCTCTCTTAACACCCAGATCTGCAAGAACCTGTGCAAGTGGCTCAACAAGATACTCATCATATACACCAAGAAGCATTGATGTAGGTCTAGCAGGATTTGTAAGAGGTCCAAGAATGTTAAATACAGTTCTAAAACCAAGTTCTTTACGGATTGGTCCAACATACTTCATTGATGTATGGTACTTCTGTGCAAAGAAGAAACACATTCCAACTTCATTTAGAAGTTCTATACATTTCTCAGGTTCCTGCTGAATGTTTACTCCAAGAGCCTCAAGACAATCAGCTGTTCCACATTTAGAAGATGCTGCTCTATTACCATGCTTAGCAACCTTCATTCCACCTGCTGTAGCAATAAGCGCAGAAGTTGTTGATATATTAAAGCTGTTAGCATTGTCTCCACCAGTTCCTACTATTTCGAATACATCCATCCCTGTATTTACAGGAGTTGCATGATCACGCATAGCTGCAGCGCATCCTGCAATCTCATCCTTTGTCTCTGCCTTTGCACTCTTTGTTGAAAGAGCCGAGAGAAAAGCTGCATTCTGTGTAGGTGTTGTCTCCCCACTCATTATCTCGTTCATAACTGTATATGCTTCGTCGTAAGATAAATCCTCTTTATTAACGATCTTTTCAATTGCTTCCTTAATCATTTCAATATACCTCCTAAAAATGTTTCTTGTGATTTATATGTTTAGAAAATTCTTCAGTATTACTTTTCCCTGTGGTGTAAGAATTGATTCAGGATGGAACTGAAGTCCATAAACCTGATAATCCTTATGCATAACTGCCATAATCTCACTGTCATCATCTGCAGTTGCTACAACCTTAAGGCACTCTGGAATAGAATCCGCCTTTGCAGCCAGTGAGTGATATCTTGCAACAGCCACTTTATCTTCCAGCCCCTCAAATAATGGACACTCCTTATCCACACTGCAGATTGACTGCTTTCCATGCATAAGTCTTGATGCATAAGTAACGGTCGCCCCATATACCTCGCTGATTGCCTGATGTCCAAGGCAAACCCCAAGGATAGGATATTTACCACCAAGTTTCTTTACCACCTCTTCACATACACCTGCGTCACTTGGCTTACCAGGACCAGGAGATAAAATGATATGCGATGGATTCAGGTTCTCTATCTCTTCTACAGTCATCTCATCATTTCTGATTACCTTAATGTCTGGATTAAGACCACCTACCAGCTGGTAAAGGTTATATGAGAAGCTGTCATAATTATCTATCAGTAATATCATATCTCCGCCTCCAATGCATTAACCACTGCCTTTGCCTTATTGATACATTCCTGGAATTCTTTCTCTGGAACAGAATCAGCAACTATTCCCGCTCCACTTCTAACGAATACCTTACCATTTTTCTTGTAAGCTATTCTTATAGCAATACAGGTATCCATATTTCCAGTGAAATCAATATAACCAATAGCTCCACCATATATTCCACGCTTGCTGTTTTCCAATTCATCTATCAACTGGCATGCTCTGATCTTAGGTGCTCCAGAAAGTGTTCCCGCCGGGAGCACTGATTCTATCGCATCCAGCGCATCCTTGTCATCTCTGATAATTCCTCTTACAGTAGAACCTATATGCATTACATGTGAGAATCTAAGAACATCCATGTACCTTTCAACCTCAACAGTTCCAAACTTACTTATCCTGCCAAGATCATTTCTTCCCAGATCCACCAACATGTTATGTTCTGCCCGTTCCTTCTCATCTGCAAGAAGCTCGATCTCAAGAGCTTTGTCCTCTTCCTCATTTCGACCTCTTGGTCTTGTTCCTGCAAGTGGAAATGTGTGAAGCACTCCATCTTCCAGCTTAACCAAAGTCTCAGGAGACGCTCCAGCCACCTCTACATCCGTTCCTGAAAAGTAGAACATATAAGGTGATGGATTGATGGTTCTCAGCATCCTATAGGTATTTAGAAGACTTCCTTCAAATGGCGCTTCCATTCTATTGGAAAGTACAATCTGGAAAATGTCACCTTCGAATATATGATGCTTTCCTCGTTCAACCATCTGGCAATAGGCTTCTTTATCAAAGAGAGGTTTAAATTCTCCTAATACCTTTCCTTCCTGTTCCTGACTCTTTTCACCAGTTTCAAGAAGTGTCTTTATCTTTTGAAGCTCATTTACTCCACGCTCATATTCTGCTTCCATTTCTGTAGCATCACCTTTAAGTTTGATGTTAGCAATGAGCACTATCTTCTGCTTTACATTATCGAAAGCTATTACTTTATCGAAGAGCATTACATCCACATCTCTAAATTCCTCTTCGTCTCTTACATCATTCTGCAGAATAGGTTCACTATACTTCAGATAATCATAGGAGAAATATCCCACAAGTCCACCCGTAAATGATGGAAGAGATTCCAGCTTTGGACTCCTATACTTTGAGAGGATTTCTCTAAGATAATCTGTTGGATTATCTACATGAAACTTCTCATCTCCTACTTGCATATCACCATTTATACAGCTGATCTCACATTTAGGATCGTAACCTAGAAATGAATATCTTCCCCAAGTATCATTCGCCTGTGCTGACTCCAGCATGTAGGCATGTGTAGATGCCTTTTTTATTTTTCTAAGCGCTTCTATAGGTGTGATAAAGTCGGATAGGATTTCACAGCTAATGGGCACTATGGTGTATTTTGTTTTATCAAGAACTATAACTTCTTCAAGCGATGGTCTGATTAACATTTTGTACCTCCCATGATTCTTTGCTTCCACTCAGAATAACATAAATACTTTTTAGATAACTCTCTATTACTTACTGCACTATCTTATACTGTTTTATAACCCTTACTTCTAAGGCTTGCTTCTACTTCATCAGAGCTTCCCACCTTCATTACTGCAAGTGGTAATTTCGAATCTCTGCTGTATGAAACATAGAGGTAATCAATATTGATATTGCAGTCATAAAGTGTGTCTAGAAGTGTTGTAAGACTTCCAACATCGTCTGGAATCTCAACACCCAGAACCTTATCAAGCTTACACATATATCCCTGCTCTGTAAGTATGTCCTTTGTCTTCTCTGGCTCTGTCACCAGCATTCTGACAATACCAAACTCTGCACTATCATTTGTTACCACATTATAGATATCTACTCCGGCATCCGATACTGCCTTAGATACCTTCATCATTGCTCCCTTTGAATTCTCTGCAAATACTGATAATTGACTGATCATAATTTCCTCCTAGAATAACTAACTATTGCTTTCACGCGATATGATTTCATGCAAGTGTTGAACTCGTTTTCTTCGAAAACTCTTGTTCAACACTGATGAGGCTACGCCTCATATAGATCTGCTTTATCATAATCGCTTTTGAAAGCAAGCTTTCACGCGATATGATAAAGCAGATCTGCATGAAATCGCTGAACACAAAAAGCCTGTCCCACAGTTTTTTAAACTGCTGGGACAGGCTTAAGTATCATTTCTTAAACACCTGCGGTGCCACCCAACTTGATGTGAATTCACATCCTCTCAGCGCATACAATCATATGCCGAACTTTTTTAACGAAGGTTCATACTTCGTCTCCCATACTTGGTAAATTACTTTACACTTTCAGGTCGCCCTCTGAAGCCCATTCAGTAAAACACTTAACACTGCAATCTCACCATCTGCAGTTCTCTGTAAGAAAGGAGGTTTCACCTACTTACTCTTCATCAACGGTTTGAACGAATGTTACCACTTCCGAATATTTATTGTCAAGAATTTTTTTGACATTTTGAACAATTCGTAAAGTAGCCTTTAAAACTCTACAGCAACTTAATTCTCTCAACAGCCTTGATGGTATTCTCTCTATTTCCAAATGCAGTTAATCGGAAGAAGTGTTCTCCATGAGGTCCAAAACCTGAACCTGGTGTACCAACCACATTTGCCTTCTCCAGCAGGAAGTCGAAGAAGTCCCAACTGGTCATGTTGTCTGGAGTCTTAAGCCAGATATATGGTGCATTTACTCCACCTGATACTGAATATCCAGCTTCCTTTAATCCCTCGAGGATTATCTTTGCATTACCCATATAATATGCAATCTGTTCCTCAATCTGCTTTCTTCCCTGCTCTGAATATACAGCAGCTCCTGCCTTCTGAACAATGTATGGTGCACCATTATATTTTGTTCCATGGCGTCTTGCCCAAAGTGGCCACAGCTCATCTCCACCAGTTGTAAGGTCCTTAGGGATTACTGTATATCCAAGTCTAAGTCCAGTAAAGCCTGCAGTCTTTGAGAAGGAACGGAACTCTATAGCACAGTTTCTCGCGCCCTCACACTCAAAGATGCTATGAGGTACATCCTCTTCAGAAATATACGCTTCATATGCTGCATCATAAAGAATTATTGAATCATTCTCATTTGCATAGTCAACCCACTTCTGCAGATCAGCCTTCTTCATTACAGCACCAGTTGGATTATTAGGGAAGCAAAGGTAGATAAGATCTGGAACCTCTGTAGGAATTTCAGGCATAAATCCATTTTCCTCAAGGCATGGCATATATATTACATCCTTAAATCTTTCTAATGTGGCATCATATTCACCAGTTCTTCCGGACATAACATTTGAATCCACATATACGGGATAGACAGGATCACAAACTGCCACCTTATTATCCAGGCCAAAGATTTCCTGAATATTTCCGCAGTCACATTTTGCTCCATCTGATATGAAGATTTCATCGGAAGAGATATTGCATCCTCTAGCCTTAAAGTCCTTTTCAGAGATAACATCTCTTAAAAATTCATATCCCAGGTCAGGTGCATATCCTTTAAATGTGTCAGCACTACCCATCTCATCTACTGCACTATGAAGCGCTTCAATTATTGCTGGTGCTATAGGCTGAGTAACATCACCTATTCCAAGGCGAATGATCTCTGCATCTGGATTCGCCTCTCCATACTCTCTTACTTTTTTTCCAATTGTTGAGAACAAGTAACTCCCTGGGAGTTTTAGATAGTTTTTATTAATCTGTGCCATTTTATTCTTCCCCTTTTTATTATTTTCTTTAATTAATTTCTACATTTTACTTAGCTGGTTTTTCAAAAATAAACAAAAGGCGCTCTGGACGCAAAACAGACATAGGACATAAACCTATATCTAGTCTTGTCTCCAGAACGCCTTTGTTCTCTATGGTTACGGATTGTACACTCATAGTACCTAAATGTCAAGGGACAGGTTATTTTCCCTTTCTTTGATTTCCATCTAAAACTTTACGCCAGCGTTACTGCTCTAAGCCAAATCCTCTCTCATAGAGCAATTCGTCTGAGTATGAATAATCATCATTTATTTTAGGTATATTAACTGGAAGTTTTCCAGATGGTGTATTCCCACCAAACGCAGTATATATAGCCACAGGAATATTTGGTCCGTAAATGGATATGCTGCCCTCTTCACTTGGAAGCTCATCCATTCCCCTATCGCCAAATGCAAGCAGGATAGCATCTGCATCCTGATATCTTGCTACATCATAAGGGAGTCTTGCACTTATCAACACAAACTTGCCACCATTTGTATGTACAGTCTCAATAAGCGAATCAAGGAATGCTGCCTTTTCTCCCCCCTCAGCCTCTGGATCAAGACCAGCGGCATTAAATAGCTGAGTTACAGCAACAACATTTTCATATCCACTTGCAATGGTCTTAGCATCCTCTGCTGTCAGCTCGTTATAACATTTAATATCAATATTTGAATCCTCAGGAATATATCCATCTTCCTTCAATTTCTGCACTCCATATTCCAGCGACAATTCATGATTATCTGCAGGACATAAGAGCAGAGTCTTCTTTGATGCATCGAGAGGAAGCAGCTGTCCATCATTCTTAACCATAGTGATGGCCTTTTCAGTTATCTCCCATTCCCTCTCATGATTCTCTTTTGAGCCTACAACCTCAAGGGCATTAGCAACAGCATCATCAACACTGCCGCCTTCAATCTTTCCATCCAACAGCCCATATTTAAGCTTAGTCTCAAGTATACGGATTACTGCTTCATCTATTCTAGACTCTTCAATCTCGCCATCCTCAACCATCCTCACGATACCATCTATATATTCGTGCATAGTCTTAATACTGTCTGGAGTATTAAGATATATCGGCATAAGGATCATATCCTCTCCCGCATTTATAGCATACTTTGCAGAGTCCATAGGCTCGAAATTTTTATATATTGCATCCATAACCATGGAATCTGTTACAGTTATTCCTTCATACCCTAACTCATCACGAAGTATTCCAGTTATGATTTTCTTTGAAAGGGTACCTGGCAGGTATATCTCGCTGCCATCTTCCTTCGATTTATAAGTTTCCTTTTCAATCATTGGATACTGAATATGAGCGGACATGATGAAATCTGTGCCTTCATAAATACATCCTGTGAATGGGAAAAGCTCAACTTTAGCCAGTTCATCCTCAGTGGTATTAACCAGTGGAAGTCCAGTATGGCTGTCCGTCTCTGTATTACCATGCCCAGGAAAATGCTTCGCTGCGGTCATGATATTCTCGCTATGCATTCCTATAATATAACCCCGATCGTAATTATCAACTATCTCAGGGATATCTGAAAATGAGCGTACTCCAATAACCGGATTACCTGGATTATTGTTCACATCAGCATCTGGAGCAAAATTAACATTTATACCTACGGCTGATAATTCTTTTCCAATAAGCTGTGCAGTCTCTTCTACATTAGTTCTATCCATTGTTGCTGCCAGAGCCATGTTTCCACAAAATGCAGTTCCACTGGTAAGTCTGGCAACATTTCCACCCTCTTCATCGGCACAAATAAAGAGTTCAGTCTTATTGTCACCGCTTTGATTAGCCTCATTTATATCTCTTATCAGTCTAACCGTCTGCTCAGTATCAACAAAATTATCGGCAAAGAGAATAACACCACCAAATGAAAAATCAGTAAATATACTCCTGGTTTCATCATTTAGTTCTGTAATAGGTTCACCTCTTTTTTCCTCAACCAGAACGCCATCAACCAGGTCTTCTTCATTTACCTCATTGTCAGCATCCCACCTTCTTACAGCAGGAATGATCATCTGAGAGACCTTCTCTTCCAAAGTCATAGAAGAAATTATCTCAGCAACCTTCGGATCCAGATTTTCATATAAGTCTAAATCTGGTTCACCTGCAGTCGCCTCCGTGATAGGTTCCTCGCTTTGCTCGGTCTTCTGCTCTGTTTTCTGTTCTTGCATCTGCTCGGAAACAGCTTCGCTGGGCGGCTCCTCTTTACCCTTCCCACATCCTCCAAGCAACATGGATACGCAAAGCATTAGTGCAATTCCCCTGAACTTTTTCCTAAGCATTTTAAATCTCCATTACTATTCTTTCAAAAAGTCAATTAACCACTACTTCATTTGCTGAACTGTAAGTCCATAAAGCAGATAGCCAAGTATGTCCTTAACATTCTTTTTATTCTGCCCCATGTCAAAAAGCTGAGTTGGCATAGAACACTTTGACAAAATATCCACAACAGTCTGCTGTTCATTATATGGATACAAATTTACTGTTATATTTTCTCCCCAGGAATTAAAGGACATGTCATGTGTCATTTTAAAAACTACTCCGCCCTTTTCATCTGGGACTTCTTCTGTAATAGAAAATCCCTGTACACATCTTAATTTTTCAACTAATTGCATAAGTTGTGCCGATACTAAATATTTATCTGATGCCTTCGCTGCCATAATTCGTCTCCTTTTTCATACTCTATTACATAACTTATTTGTATCAAAATAGTATCAAATTGATATTCTAGCACTATTATTTAATTTTCACTATTAAAAATTATTAAGAAATATTTAAAATGCCAAGACCAGTTTAATCATCTTCCTCATCAGAATATGGTTCAAAGTCCTCATCTTCTGATTCTGAAGGATTAGACTTAATCACTAAATCAAATATGCTGGAATATTTTTCTTGGTCTTTGGAATTATTATCTTGAGCAACTTTTCGAGGAAACATTACTTCCTCAACAACTAAATTCTTCTCTAGATCTACCAGGATTAAAGATATATTTGAGTTAACTCTTATATCTGGCAGATTATTTACCACAAATTCAAAGTAAATGGGATCGATGAACACCAGTGAATTCTTTAAATTCTTAAAAGTTTCAGGTTCCCATTCATCCCTTAGAAAAATGGATGAACAATATGTAAAAACTGGTTTGAGATAACGGCCAACATTTTGCTTCTCACACTCAGTCAACACTTCTCTTTTCATATCATGGAAAATGACTATAAAATTCCAATACCAATTTTTATCATCAATTTGAATCTTGGCTGAGAAGCTACTTCTACAAGATATTCCATACTTTGATCTAGGGATATCCGGGAATAGGAGGAAAGTTCTTGCGAAGCAACTCATCACTCCCCTTGCATCCAGCTCATCAGCTATAAGACTTTTAATCTGTTTCTTAATAAGACTCTGCTCCGCAAATTTTTCTCCTAAATAAAACCTAACATTATGATCCGGCAATTTATCTTTTTTCGGAAGCATTCCGTTGGCTCTCATAAGTGCATCAAAACTGACCATATCTGGATCATAGGCATTATCAGCAATGTCTCTTATCAGCTGTTCAGAAAGACTTTTCTCATTCCGGCCATGCATAATCCTGGAAAAGGTGGCCGGGCTCTTTCCACAATCTTTTGCAAACTGTGCCATGGTCCTATCAGGTCCCTTTGCAGTTTCCACAAGTTTTGCCAACTGATCCCAGTTTGGAGTAAATACCGCTTCATACTCTCCGGTTTTAGCTTCGGTTTTAGCTTCTATTTTAGATTCTATTTCAGCCTCTTTATTATCTTTTAATTCTGCTTTTGTATTTTTTTCTTTTGTATTTTTTTCTTTTTTCATATTATATGCAAATAATTTTCTATTTGTTCTAAATGCTCTTTCTCTTTATACATTTTGATTATTATTCTGATTATTCTTTAGACTATCCTTTACAGCCTTCAATTCCTTCTCAAGATCATCAGCACGCTTTGTCTCCGCATCAGCCATTTTCTTATATGCTTTTACTGCATCATTTTGCTGTTTATTCGTGGTATCTTCATGATTTCTAAACATCACCATGGCAACCATAGTGCCACCAGCAAAGATCATAACTAAGATCAGCAACCAATCAAACATTGTCATTCTATCTACCCAGAAGGTAGTATTCATAATAATCGCGGTTATAATAAACAAAACAGATATTACAGTAAATATCTTTGATACAAATGACCCTTCAGATGCAAACATCCACACAACACCTATAATAAATGGAACAACCACCAAACCAGATGGAATACTGAAAAATCCAAAGCTAAGTCTTCCCCAGCCAAATCCCATAGAACCAACATGAACTCTATTAAACAAAATAAACAGTCCAACAGACATCAGGGCAAGTCCACCGAAAAACTTTAGTAAATCATTCTTTCCTCTCATATTATCTTACCTCCACAAAATCTTAAAAAATTCTATAAACCAATATAGTAATGATTCATTACAGCAATGAATCATCTACCTCGATCTCAAATGGCAGTCTGTTTAAGATATCCTTATCCATATCAATTCCTGGATAAACCTCAATCAGCTTAAGTCCATTATCTCCGAGCTCAAATACGCATCTCTCTGTTACATAGATTACGCGCTGTCCATTCTTCTTTGCTCTCTTTGCAGAGAAGCTGATGCTCTTAACATCATCTACAAACTTATCTATAGAGCCTTCATTCTTGATAACTATATTTCCATCATTTTCCTCAACACTAAGTCCTTTGGTATTAAAGGTCAGACAGAACACAACAGTTTTAGTCTTAGCAGTAATATTTGCAAATCCACCAACACCTGCAAAAGCACCAGGTCCTTTATGAGCATTTACATTTCCATACTTATCTACTTCAATTCCACCCATGAAGCAGATATCCAGTCCACCGTTATTGTAAAGGTCGAACTGATTAGCCATATCATAGATTGAATCCGCACCGATAACCGCTCCAAAAACTTTTCCTGAAGCAGGGAAACCACCAACACCACCTGACTCCACAGTAAGTGTAATCCTTTTCAGTAGTCCACTCTCTCTGGCAAACTTGGAAACAGACTCTGGAATTCCCACACCAATATTTACGATATCATCCGGCTTTAGTTCCTGAGCAGCTCTCTTTCCGATAATGTTTGCGCTGGAATTCACAACGCTCTTTGTCATGGTACGCTTCTCCAGCATCTCTGCCCAATCCTGCCACTGAGAATATGGAATCTCAAAGTTACCTGTCAGTGACTCATAGGCTGCATGTCTTGGTTCTGGCTTGATAGGAACGATAGCATCCACAAGACATCCAGGAACGATGGTACTATGCGGCCTGGAAGGTCTTACCACAAGACGGTCAACCTGAACGATAACCTTTCCTCCATTTGCCTTAACGGCCTGACATATAGATAGAGCATCTCCCGCTGTAAACATATCTTCAAAAGAAATATTTCCCTTCTTATCTGCACATGTTCCTTTGATTATGGCCACATTTATCTTTGGCAGCTTATAGTACAGAAACTCTTCGCCGTCCAACTCTACATACTTAACCAGGGAGTCATCCTTGGAAATGTTATTGATTCCTGGACCTTCAAGTCTTGGATCCACAAAGATATCCAGTCCTACCTTTGAAAGTGCACCTGGAAGTCCACCAGCCTGAGCTCTAATAGCATGAGATATACATCCCAGAGGAAGATTATATGCCTCAAATCTATCTTCTAATACCAGCTTCTTTGTACTGTACATAGCACCAAAATGACCACAGATGATCTTATCAACTGCACCGTCACGAATATATCCCTCGGCAGCTCTATTCTCATCCCATGCACCGAAGCCTGCACTGGAAACACAGGTAAGATGCTTTGGCGAACCAGTATTCTTATATCTCTCATAAAGAGCTTCATGAAGCTCAACCGGATTATCAATTCCCAAAAATGAATTAAATGCTATAACATCTCCATCCTTTATTAAAGTCATAGCTTCATCTGCTTTAAGTATCTTAAACATAACTATCCTCCACAGTAAATGTATACTTTGCATCATAAATATAGCACACATTTTTAATAACTTACAATTAAAATAGGCGCTACAAGCCTTAACTCATAGCACCTATTTAACTTCCCCGACCCAATTTTTACCAGGTCATTATTATTTTGAATTTTCTACCAACACAGGTGATGGCCTCATAACAGAAGAATTAATCTGAAGCTCGCCCTGAATTCCTCTTGGGAAATACTTATTCTGGATCGGAACAATAAGCATGATAAAGCCTGTATTTACCAAGGTCTTCTTAACATTATCTGTATCATGAGCACCATAATATTGAGATGCAATAACACCACCGCCACTACTGATTCCATTCAAGTAAAACAACTAGTCAAAAATAGACAAGTTTTGACTCATTTTTGTCATTTAAAAAGATTTCTTATATTATTTTGGCTGGCACCCAATATCACATAGTGGTATTATGACATAAGCTTCAAAATAGATTCAGTATTAAAGGATGAGTAAGCTCATGATAAAAAAGATTCTACTTGAATGGATAAAGATTGTGGCAGGGCTTTTGGTATTCGCCTTGGGCGTCCATATGACAATATATGCCAATATCGGGCTGGCACCTTGGGACTGTCTGGGAATGGGAATCGCCAAGCACACTCCGCTTAATTACGGAATTTCCATGACAATTATAGCCATAACCATTTTGATAATCGATATCCTGCTTAAAGAGAGAATAGGATTTGGAACCATCATCGACGCGTTCCTCACAGGTAATTTTATCCAGGCATTTAACACACTGAATAAACTGCCGGAGAATAAAAATGTCTGGCTGGGAATTATCATCATGCTGGTGGGATTTATATTCATGGCTCTGGGCATGTGGATATATATGAGCTCACAGCAATGCTGCGGACCAAGAGACGCTCTACTTGTTGGTTTAGGAAAACGAATGTCGAAGATTCCAATCGGAATTGTTGAGGTAATCCTTTGGGCGGTAGTCCTACTTATAGGTTACCTGCTTGGCGGTCCCGTAGGAATAGGTACACTTATAAGCACATTTGGTGCTGGATTGGTGATGCAGCTGGTCTATAATATCATCAAATTCGAACCAAGAAAACTAAAGCATAGAGATGTATTTACGGTAGTTAAAGAGATGAAGAATAGAAAGGAAACAGAACAATGAATCCAATGGACATGATGCAAATTGCAGGAAGAATAGGAACATTTAAGAAGCAACATCCAAAGTTTGGAATGTTTATAAAATCAGTGGCAAGAAAAGGACTGACAGAAGGATCTATTATGGAAGTGAAGTTTAAGTCTACTGACGGCGAAGAATATGTTGCAAACATAAAGATGACGGCAGAAGATATTGAAACAATCAACATGATCCGTGAAATGAGCCTAAAATCCGGACAGTAATCCACAAAAATAGTGCTATGAATCATACAATTCATAGCACTATTTTTCATTTAAAAAGATACTCATATCTTCTACGAATCTGCATTATTACATCTACAACTCTTTCCCTTATCTCCTCAGAATATATCTCTGCTTCATCAACTATATTTCTCACATCGCTATAACCAAATGAAAACCTGATATTTTCTCCATACAACCGTTCAGAAATATCCATCTGTTCTTCGAAGCTCTCAGAAAATGTTTTTGCCCTTACAGAATCTATCATCCTAATGATATCATTTCCCAAAGGATAATCCATTGTTGTATCAGATAAAACTCCCGCTCCATTATCAAAGATTGGAGCAAGTTTAAAATCAGCCAGATTATGCGTTAACACTGCAAGATTATGCGTATGCCGATCTTCATTAAGGAATAGCGCATCAACCGTCAAAATCTTATTCATGTATTTTCCAAATTCACTTATTCCAGTAAGCCTCTCAGTTTCTTCAACTAATTTTTTCAATCGTTCAGTTTTTTCCGGTATTTTATATATAACCTGATTCAGTCCATAACCATAACTTTGTTTAAAAAGTCGTTCCAAAGTTATAAGCTGCCAACCATTGGTAAAATCACGACTTTTACAGCCATTAAATACATTTCCTTTATACTCAATTTGCTCCAAATCATAGTCAACATATTCTTCCACAGAAAGTGTTGAAAATGAAAGCAACTTTGATATCACATATTCAGCAAGCCCCTCATATCCACAATAGTCAGCTTTATACCAGACTCCATCTCTTTCAAATTTTAGTTGATTCCCCTTGGAGGATTGTCTATTTTCTAATCGAATATCATCATTAAAAAGTTGAATCATGTTACCTCTCCAATATCAGCCAAAAATCATCCTCAGCCATCCTACCTTCAGTTTTCTCTATTATCATAATAGGATCGTAAAATGGTATACCCAGCCTTTTTAATTCTATCTTCATTTTATCTCTTGTTCTCGGAAAACATCTAGATTCCAGAAACTCTTCATAATCTTCAAATGAGGGTTCAGTATTTTTTCCAAAAGCCCTCATCATCGGATTATCGATATAATTCTTGATAATAACCTTTCTCTTAAGTTCATCAACATCTATCACCGTACAAAGAATACTCTTGTACATATACTTAATCCGAAGCTTAAGTTTATTCTTCTCAAGGCGAAGCGTTTCTTCCAATTCTGGCTTACGAAGCAGCATCTCTACCAAAGGGACTATTGCTCCAGTAATAACTTCATCCGTAGTTTCCCATCTCTCAACAGTTCTTTTTGATACGCAAAGAAATCCAGCCAATTCCTGCTGTGTCATGTTAAGCAAACTTCTTAGTTCTTTAATATCTTCACTCTTAAGATGTCCAGAAAAAACATAATCTCTTTGCATATAACTGCACCAACTTTCTTTAATAACCTCTCTTGAATATGTTTTATCACATTTTTGTCGGTAATTCAAGTATATCTCGCCGTCATATTGTCGGTTTGTTGTGCTAATCCACGATATAACTTATAATAATAAATGTAACTAAAAGAATTTAAACAGGAGCAGAAAATGTTACACTACATCCTTGTATTTATTATATATGCGGGATTTCTTGGAATAGTTTTTGACCTGAAGAAAGGTTATAGAGCTGACAAGAACACTGTGAACTGGCCCCCAGCAGTTTTCTTTGGGTGCATTTATTTTGTTCTGCTCACTGCACTGTATGAAAAGTTTCTTGTATTCATTCTGCTAAATGTGGTTAACAGCCATGGAAGCTTCCTGGCTTTCTCAACCATTGGAAGCGGAATGTACATGGTGCTATTTTCATTTGGAATGGTGGCACTAAGTAAACTGACAGAATGTAAAAGCCCTGATATGTGGACCTACATAGTATTCATTATCGGGCTCGCCATAAATGTCACACTAATGTTCAATGTGGCCACTCTCAACTACGCAGAAATGGTTAAGAATTTCGGTGACGCAGTATTTGAGGATTTCTACACCACTCTTTCACATACCACGAGAACTGATACAGCAAATTCACTGCTGGACCTTAAGTGGATCGTCATGTGCATTCCGAGTGTGTTCTATATAATTCAGATCATAAAAAGCATAAAGGACAATTCTATGGAGTAAACTACTCTAAGAATTGTCCTTATTATTCTTATCTAGAATCTCAAAAATCTAATCAATTCAAGAAATCCAACTTTTCATTTTTTAACCGGCTACGGTCTCAGAAGATTTCTAACCTTCTTGTCCAGCAGACTCAGCGCATACCCAGTTGGTATAGCCAATGCTAAAACAACCAATACATAAAGTGGTACATTTGCAATGTAATATACTGGCTTAACATTTTCGCGTATCATGTAGTATCCAAATAGATGAATGAAAATACCGTGTACCAGATACAGTTCCAAAGTGAAACCACCTAGGAAGTTGAGCACTTTATTTCCCACCTTCAGCTTCATGCTGAGCAGATAATACAGTGACATAACCGTCAGTGTGAAAAGTACCTGAAAGATGGCTGTGATAAGATCTGCAGTATATGAAGAATAACTGCCATATGGAAGCTTAAAGAAATCCACAATAATCCATCCGCCATAATCTCCCATAATTTTAAGTCCCGGGAAGATAAGTATGGTACCGATTATCCTTAATACATAGAGCTTTTTACAACTCTCGAAAAACTTCTCTTCATACTTCGCAACCAGAATTCCCACCAGGAACATATAGGCTGTGTTAAACCACCAGGTTCCGTACATGAAGATGATACAAAAGGCTATATATCCCAATGTTCCCAAAGCAACAACCAGGATTCCGATCCAGTCCTTTTTGAACAGTCCAAATCCAATATAGAACAGCAGATATAATACGATAATACAAGGAACATACCAAACATATGGATGCCAGTTTTGATGGCCATTAACTTCAAATGGAGGATCAAAATCGAATGGAACATGTCTCCAGATTCTTAAACCAATATACACAAGCGTAGTAAGAAGTGTTGCCACAAGAATCGGAATAACTCTTACTGGAATAAATCTCTTAAAGAAGTTTGGCTTAGCCTTTGCACTTTTATAAAGTCCATAACCGGAACAGAAAAGAAACATACCTACCATAGGATAACCTGCCGCCAGGAAGATATCCAGTCCATGTCTTATATAACTTGGATTCAGCCAAGAAGCACAGGTCATCTGCGCAATGTGATGAAATACAATCACCACCGCACAAAAGCCGAGAAAACATTTTGTCTGATATAAAGACATGTTCTCATCGTTCCAGGTTTTATTCTTACAAACCTTCACGCCAAAAAGCAGTAAAACAACTAAAGCAACATACCACAAGATAATCATTTTGTTTCATTTCCCCCAGATGCATTTTTTATATTCTTCACTATGATCCAGATAATCCAGAAGATAGCAAATGTCACAGCATAAAATATCGGCACTAAACACTCCAGCCAAAAGCATGTCATTATAAAGAAAATCCCCATGAGCACACCAGCAACATGAGTGACCAGTGCAGGGATAAAATATTTTTTTCTAAACTCTTTACGGGATTTAATGGTGAGAATTGTAAATAGGATAAGCGCCATAAGGATGAAGCCATCATTTCCCTTGGTCTCTTCAGTGTATTTATACCTGACTCTATCACCAAGGTCCACGCCAATTTCCGGAAACTCCTCATTACGAATCCCATAAAGCTCACCATTTCTATAAATCAGCTCTACCTTGTCCCCTTCCTCATGCTCATAATGATCAACAACCACAACGCTTCTGCCATCAACCACGCACTGGAATTCCTGTCCACTGGCATAGTGATTTATCCGCGTCCCAAGGACAGTCTCCTTTATAGTGATCTCAACCTTACTCTCTCTTATAGCCGCCTGGCCGCCAATAAATAGAAATGGTATCAAAAGCCAGAAGGCTATAATCCTAAAGCTATTCAAAATCTGAAAGATAATATTCTTAACCATAATATAACCCTCGCAAGCAATTAAATTGCTTCTCACATTTGTTTACTATATTACACAATTGTATCCAAAAAAGCACAATTGTAAAATAAAAAAAGGACACTATGAAATTTCTTTCATAATGTCCTAGAAATTTAATCTACCACATTACTGTTCCCATGAGTCCTGCTACCAGGATCACTGCTGCAGGAACGATGTACTTTCTTGGATGATGCCACAGATCACTCTCAATCTTCCAGCTCTTAAGTGGGCAGAACCACTCCAGTGCGATAGAACCAGCTGCACAGATAAATGCGAGCACAACTGCTGAGATGATATGTACCAGTCCAAGTCCGCCAATCTGAAGCTGCCAGCTAATAAGCAGAATTCCATAAGCGAAAAGGAAGCTGATGAAAAGCAGAACTCCATAAGGGATGAAGAACTTCTTGAATCCGCCTGGCATTGTTCTGATTCCTCTCTCAAGATCATGGTCGCATGATACAAGGATTGTAAGAGGTGTATTTACAGATACTACTCCAAAGCCTAATGCCAGATACATTGTAAGACCATTTGTATTAGTACCAAATGAAACAAATACTGTAGGAATGATAGCAGCAAGTCCCCAAATGAAAACTGAATTTAACAGATAGTTCTTATGCTCCATAAGGTATCTTGTAAGGTATGTCCAAACAAATCCATGGTTATGACTCTTTTGTGCTTTATGAGCTTTGTCATTTCCATCGGCGTAGAAAATATATGCGTCAAAATTTGCTCCGTCCTTGAAATGTCTTAACAGAACATACATTACTGAAATAAAGATAATTCCTGCAAATGCTGCTATAACGGCAATCACAATCTCAACTGCCTTAAAGCTTCCAACTGCAAGGAACAGTGCCCATACTGTAAGTGTCTTTGTGATGAGTACATAAGCTGCAAGTGAACCCACATAAGAAATCACAAAATCCTTTCCTTCGAAAGGCATCATAATCATGTTTCTAAAATACTTTGCATTGTCGCTGGAATTAAGTGACTGCCACATGATTCCTGCTGTGAAAACAAATGATGTAAGGTAGAGGAAAATAGGATTAACAGTGAGTCTTACTTCTGCTGAATGAAGAGCTCCGAACATGATAAGGCATAAGAAAAGTGACTTACCAATTCTCTCATATTTAACTCCGAAAAGTTTTTTTCCAAATGCACTAAATAACATCTTCATATCGAAGAGCCTCCCTGATTGCTTCTGCCTGAATTTCTTCTCCCTGGAACTTCTTGGTAATCTGACCATTTTCCAGAACGATTACTCTATCTGATGTAAGAGTAATACTTTCCAAAATGTGTGATGAAAAAAGTAATGTACCGTATTCCTTATAACCTGCGATGAGGCTGTAAAGATATTCTGTACTCTGGAAATCAAGTCCATTTACCGGTTCATCCAGAAGCAGCAGTTCTGGTCTAAGTGCAAAGCCTGCAATAAGAAATGCCTTCTTCTGATTTCCTGTGGACAGATCCTTTAATAGAGCATCCTTATACTCTTCAAAATGAAATCCCTGGATAAGCTCATCTACATTCTGCAGTTCCTTCTTATAGGCACTGCTTACATAAGCAAGATACTCTTTAACTGTGAAATACTGAAATGAACTATCTTCAGCAAAAACCACATATCTATTTCTCTTAAATGAGTTATCCTTGAACTCAACATTCTCACCCTTAAAGGACTTTGAATCTACTTTATAACCTTTCAGGAGTCCTGTAAGAACCTTTAAAAATGTGGTCTTTCCTGCTCCATTCAGTCCGATAAGTCCAACGACTTCATTTTCTCTAAGATCAATAGTGAAATCCTTTAATATTTTCTTGCTTGGATCGTACCAAGCATTTAAGCCCTTTATATCAAGTAGTGATGCTGACATTTCTTAAAACTCCTTTAACTTTACCAATTACTTTTAATCTTTATTACTTCTCGTTCTGTCTGTTCTTCTTCCACATTCTGAAAGCTGTGAATAAAAATGCAACTCCCATAACTGAGCAGAACAGTCCATTCTCTACTTTAGCTGTTGTAAATCCTACAACACCAACGATGATCCAAATGATTCCTAAAATACTTCTTACTATAATGTGACGCATATCCTTATCCTCCATATTCTCATTATTCTTTATATGCTTTATTGAACGATTTTCTTTTTATTTTTGTTTGTTTCGTTCCTTGTGATGTAAGAATACAACAAAAAAACCATCTGCGCCGAAATGTCCGCAAATGGTAATTTTTTGTCCGCGAATTGAAATATAAATGATTCTAATAAATATTTAATTCACGAAATATATAATATGACATAAGTGTCAAAAGTCAAAATGCGTTCCTGCTTGCAGGAA
>CAMNGU010000026.1 GCA_946538525.1 uncultured Lachnospiraceae bacterium | reverse complement strand
CACAGTTATCTATACCAGCCATTACATGGAAGAGGTTGAGGCAATCTGTAGCAGAATCGCAATTATGGATAATGGAAAGCTTATTGCCATTGGAACAAGTGAGGAACTTAAGAAGTTGGTGGTAGATGATACATCAAAGGTGACTCTTGAAGAAGTATTCCTTACACTCACTGGCAAGAAACTTAGAGATCTGTAAAGAATAGTGCATAAGAACTTAAGAAAGGGACAAAATGATACGATATCTAATAAAAAACAATATAAAACTAATGCTTAGAAGTCCAATGACTGTTCTGGTATATGTACTTGGACCTACAATCATTGCAGCAATCCTTATAAGCGCATTTAATTCTTTGATGGAGTCCTATGAGGGCGTCGATAACTTTGAGGTTGGATATAGAATTGAAGCAGAAAGTGTTTTTGAGGATCACCTGGATTCAATAATCGAGAGTTTTGAGGATAATGGAATCAGGTTTGAAGAATATAAAGAAGGTGATCCTGAGAACATGATCAGAAAGTATAATCTGGCTGGGTTTGTTGATTTTGGTAAGGAAGATTATAAGATTTACGAAATCAAGGATTCGAAAGTAGAAGGTCATATATTGGAATATTCTCTCACTGAAGCCTTTGAAGAAGCAAGTGATGCAGCGTTTTTACAGGCAGTTGGAATGGAACCGATAGAGGTGAGCAGTGAGTCAGAGACAGATCTAAATGTGGAACATCCTAAATTTGTTCCAGCTATTAATTCAGCAGATTATTATGGAATCATAGAGATTGTATATTTTGCATCCTTTTCAATAGTATGTGGAGCGGCGTTTTTTTCAAAGGAGAAAAAGAATAAGATAGCCAGAAGGTATCAGGTTTCAAATATTTCAAACTTCAAGTTATATCTGGCTAGAATCATATCAGTAACAGCTGCGGTTTCAGTAAGTTTAATACTCGCAATATCTGCACTTATAGCATTGATGGGGGTTCATTGGGGAAATCCAGGTCTGTCGGTACTTATAGTTTTACTTCTTATACTTGGGACACTGGCTATGGAACTTATGCTCTTAGCCTTAACAGATAGTATGGCGGCAACAGTCATTATCACATTTGTTATCGTATGGCTTTGGGGCTTCTTCGGAGGATCATTTGAAACATATATGTTTTCATCACATTCTCAAACATTAAAGGAGCTTTCACCAATTTATTATGCAAATAGATCCCTGGTTGAACTGTCCTGTATGGGACATAGTGATTATGTAGCTAATTCAATTATTATATCAATGGCGATGTGCGCAGCATTTTCAGTATTAGCAGTACTGATAAGTAAGATGAGGAGTGGAAGAGCATGATAGGAATATTAAAAACAACATTGAAACTTCTTTTTAGAAATGTGGGCTTTTGGCTTTGTGTTATAAGCCTTCCCATACTATCAACAGTTATGCTTAGTATCCAGCAGGATAATCAGTCATATTATTATCATAATAATGTAAATATGGGCGTTCTTGAACTAGAGAGCATAGATGAAAAGGTTGCATATTATGCAAGTGATATAAAGTTTGTCGTAAAGGTTTATGATGCATCAGAAAGTGAATTATCCGACTATATGCTGGATAAACTCGCAAAATCCGGAATGTTTAAAGTTGGTCGTGCAAAGGCACCGGAGATGACCAAGGCTGACGCAGATGAAAAAGTTCTCTATGATGGTCAGAATGACCGTATGGGAGCGGCTTTATATATAGATAAGAACTTCGATGAATATATAAAGAATGGAGAGTACGACAAGGCTATTACAATATATGTATTATCAGATGATGATAGAATTGATGTGCTAAATGATAAGCTGGCATATACGATGCAGAAGATAAATGCGGCTTCAACAATTTCTGAATATACAAACGAAAATATCTTGTCACAGCTTGGAGATATTGATGAAGTAGCACCTGAGAAGTCAGTTACAATGATTGCTAGTGGAGCTGACAAGGATCTTACAAAGTCTCAGATCGATCAAAAAACCAATATGGGATATGCCTTTGTATTTATGACACTTGGTTTCGTATTAGTTGGAACACTTCTTGCATCCACAGTTATTAAAGAAATAAATAATGATGTATTAAAGAGAATTAAACTTACAGGCAAGAGTGAGATTTCATATTTCGCTGCAAAATTTGTAGCTAGCGTTTTTATATCTCTTATCCTTTCGGGAGTACTTACTCTATGTACACTCTTTATAGACAGTACTCAAATGGGACTTGGAAGACTTAGTCTTATGCTTATCATTTTCCTTATGGGGCTTATCTTTTGTACATTATCACTTTTCACTGGAGTGTTAGTAGGAAATGTTATGGGTGCAACTATTACATCCTTCACAGTATGGTGTCTTTCATCAATGTTATCAGGGCTATATTTCCCACTGGGAGGAACATCAAAATTCATACAGTCTCTTTCGGAAATAATGCCACAGAAATGGTTTGTAGACGGAACTGTAATGCTATTTTTAAGAGACAAAGGTGCTTGGACTATGTTATTATGTGTAACAGTAGCTTACCTATTTGTATTCCTAAGTCTAGGAAGCGTTGGTCTTAAGTTAAAAGGAGCAGAAGAATAAACTATATATGAATAATCAGTTTAAAGAAAACTATTTCTCTGCTGTAAGAATTGCATTGATGTTAGTTATTTCAATATGCTGTATTATGGCAAAGCTTGGAGTAGATAATATTTATGATGATAATGGAACAGGAGTATCCTTAATGGTACTCCTGCTTCTTTCGTTATTTATTGGTGTCGTAGCTATTAAGGAAGTTATTAGCAGCAGGTACAGAATGTTTATGCTGGGGCTGGCGACTATGATGCTGGTTTTTCTGTGCAGATTTGGAGGCAGGTATTTTATTCTGCTTATACCATTTCTGGTATATGAGATAATGTCGGAGATTCCGAAAATTCCCATAGTGTTTTATATTTTTCCGATTATTTTCACTGTGATAGATACGCCTATAGGAATCATTCCAAGATTTTTGATGCTTTCATTTCTAGCAGTAATCTATATCCAGCATAACTTCATAATTAAGAAATATAAGCAAAGAATGCAGGAGGATACAGTTGTTGAGCAGGGCCTGAAGCGGGATATGAGAGAAACAGAATATGCTGCTAAGGCTGAACTTCGGAGAAATATGCTTAAGACTGAGAATCAGATTCTGGAGGAGAGAGCGAAGCTTTCACAGACACTACATGATAAGCTGGGCCATAACATCAATGGTTCCATATATCAACTTGAAGGTGTTAAGGTTATCATGGATAAGGATCCAGAAAAGGCTCGGAGTATGGTTCAGGCGGTTATCGATCAGCTTCGTACTGGAATGGATGAGATTAGAGCAATACTTCGTAAGGAAAGACCGGAGAAGAAGGATCTTGCCATGTTGGAGCTCTATAAGCTATGTGAGGACTGTGAAGATAAGGGCGTAGAAACTAATCTAAATGTGGAAGGAGATGCTACTCAGATTAGCGATACCTTGTGGGAAGTAATCCTGGATAATGCATTTGAAGCTGTCACAAATTCCATGAAGTATGCTAAATGTCATCGAATAGATATACATATAAAAATAATGAATAAGATGGTAAGATGCAGTATCAAGGATGACGGAAAAGGATGCCCTGGTTTTGAAGATGGAATGGGTATTGCTGGAATGCGTCAGAGAGTAAGAACTGTAAATGGTACGATAGATTTTGAGACTGAAGTAGGATTTAAAGTGACAATGATATTACCGCTTTAAGGTATGTTGAAGTCGGATGATTTTTCATAAAGAAAAAAGCAAAAAGAAAAATTAAAAAGAAAAAACAAAAACAAAAAAACAAGACAAAAAGAAAAATATATAAAAACTACAAAGGGCAAAAAATGAATAAGATAAAAGTAATAATTGCAGATGATAGTGACTTTGTTCGTGATGGAATGAAGATAATCCTTGATGTGGATGAGGATTTTCAGGTTATTGGATGTGCGGCAAATGGAAAAGAAGCTATAGAGATAGCGGAGAAAGAAGCGCCGGATGTGTTTCTTATGGATATTCAGATGCCAGTTATGGATGGAATTGAAGCTACTAAAGAAATAGTAAGTCGAGGACTTGGAAAGGTACTTATACTTACCACCTTTGATGATGATGAACTGGTTCATCAGGCTCTGGCAGGAGGTGCCAAGGGATATTTGATAAAGAATCATACACCGGAACATTTGAAGCAGATGATCAAATCAGTTTATTATGGAACTGGTGTTATGGAAGATAATATTCTCCAGGCACTAACGGCCTCAAGTGCAGCTTTGCAGCAATCCTCTAGTTCAGCTGAAGGATTTGATGAATCTAAATATTCTCCAAGAGAGCTGGAAATCATTAAAGCGGTAGCTGAGGGGCTTTCCAATAAGGAGATTGCAGAGAAATTATTTATCTCAGAAGGAACCGTAAAGAATTATATTACAACAATCCTTTCAAAAGAGGGACTATCCCACAGGACAGCACTAGCAGTTTATTATCTGACTGGAAAAAAATAAAGGTTAATGTGAGGAAAGTAAAATGAGTGAAAAGAAATGGACTCCGGTTAAGATAACAGATGATAAGTATAGATATGACGCATTTTCAAATGGTGAAGTGCTATTTGGCAGAAGAGGCCGCCTTCCTGCAATGGGCTGGAATAGCTGGAATGCATTTGGAAGTGGTAATACTGAAGAACTTACAAAGGCTATGGCAGATAAGTTGGTAGAGCTGGAGCTTGATAGATTAGGCTATAAATATGTGGTTATAGACGATGGCTGTTATGGTTCAAAAAGAGTGGATGGACATCTTGTTAGTGATGAAGAGAAGTTCCCTGGTGGCTTCATGGCTATGTCGGACTATATTCATAGCAAGGGACTGAAATTCGGTATGTATAATGATGTAGGTGACAGGCTCTGTTCAGGACTAGAGGTAGGAACAGTGGGATATGAGGAACTGGATTGCCAAGATTATGTAAACTGGAAGATAGACTATATTAAGGTTGATAATTGTTATAATGTCTATGATAATGCCACATTTTCATGTCCTAAAAATGCTAAGTTTACCTTTGCTCCAAGTATTAAGGGAATCAGACTGGTGAAGATAAATCCAGATAACGATTTGAGTGAAAAAGATTCTAATAATATTTCGAATAATAATACTAATAATAATTCTAATATAACTGGCGTATATCTTTCAGCTATAGATGAAGGACTTATTACCGGACAGCGTGCATTTGTTGAAGGTGAATATGTATCAGGAATTGGTACATTTGACGGCACTGGTCCGGATGTTTCTCCTGTGGGAGATATGAGTAGTGAACTCATATTTGATCTTAGTGATTTGGAGGCGGGAGAGTATAACCTCTATATAGATGCGAAGAATGATTATAGAGAAGGCGCTGGAAGCTGGCTTCAGGTGGCGCTTCAAAATGATACTGATGGAGCAAGTGATTATCTATTCGATGATATATATGAAGGTGAAGCGATTAGAATAGATGTCAGTGACTCCTCAAGTTTGCTTCGTCTTATGAATCATCGCCGTCAGGAGAATACACTTACTTCTTATGCAAAGATTCAGGAGAATTTTGAGAAAATAGCTCCTGATAGAGATATTCTTCTTTCAATCTGTGAATGGGGAAAAACTCAGCCTCAGAACTGGGGATATAAGGTGGGAGATTCTTGGAGAATCCTGAATGATATTACATTCCAGGTGGGAGCCGATGGTGATCCAGGTGGAGCTGTATGGGAAGGGGCTTACTCACCAAGTATTACAACTCAGTACAATAAGGCTGTTATCATGGATGAGTTTGCTGGTCTTGATAAGGGCTGGAATGATCCGGATATGCTGGTAATCGGAATGAATGGAATAAATGAGACACAGTGCAAAACTCATATGACCATGTGGTCCATGATGAATTCACCGCTTATGTTAGGAATGGATCTTCGAAATGTGAATAAGGGCGACTGGATATATAGCATTATTTCAAACGAGGATGTGATTGCATTTAATCAGGATAGCCTTGGCGTTCAGGCAAAGAGAATATTTACTACGAAGGGAGTGGCACCGGATAGAACATATCTTCGCGATAATGATAGAATAGATGTTTTAGCGAAACCACTTTCAGATGGAAGCGTTGCATTATCATTTATAAATGTTGGTCTTGGATTTAGAGAAGATAGGATTTCCATCAGTCCAGAACTGATTACAACTTATATTGGAAGCAAGATGACAGATTCAGAAGCATTTTTAAATGCAAAAAGTTACAAGGTTTTGGATGTTTGGACTAAAGAAGAGAAAATCTATGATGCAAAGGAGATTGCGGAGAAAGGCTTCTATCTAAATGGCATTCAGGCCAGTGACAATTATACAATTCGAATTACAATTTGACTATCTTAAAATTATGATAATAATCTAAAGATGGTGATATTCATTTCATGTGTCCCAATATATAATAAAAATAAAAAATTATAATAAAAAATTATAATAATATTTTTAGTTTTATGAGGGGGAATCACATGAGCAGGACTAGATCTAAAAATATTTTAGGCGTTTTCGCTATTCTTATAATGTTACATCATTTGTCACAGAAGGCATCAGCATTCTGGGTTCCGACCAGTGTGAGACAGCACGGGCTTGAACCCTTTGTTCCGATTGGATATCTGCTGGTTTCATTTTTCTTTTTTTGCTCCGGCTACGGACTAAGAAAGAGCATGAAGGCAGATGAAGACTACTTTAATGGTTTTCTCTTAAGAAGAACTAACAGAATACTGATGATCTTCGTGATTACAAGTATCATATGGCTGGTGGTGAGATTTATATATGGAAATGTTTCGCTTCCAGTTAATCCTTATGGCTGGTACATCTATGCATGTATCATTCTTTACTTCGGATTCTTCTTCATCTATAGGAAGGAGACGAGGATATCTCACATTCTTATGGGTGCATGGATACTTATATACAGTGTCATATGCTACCTTCTCATTAAGGGAAATTGGTGGTTCAATGCCACGCCTGTATTTCTGCTGGGAATAATCGTGGCAGATAAAGAGCCAGTGGTAAAAGAGACTGACATCACTCCGCCAGAAACTCCATTTAAGAAAAAAATTATCAAGATGATAATTCCTGCTATTATTTTTGCTGTGACATTTGTTGTTTCAGAAAACATGGTTACAATATCAAATCATGTAGGTATATCTAATTATGGGATAGTTAACTTTATTATTGTTATTCTGCAGATTGTATGCTGCAGTTGTTTCAGCTTCTGTGTCTATGTTCTGGCCTATAGGAGGCAGAATAAAGAAAATACTAAGGCTAATCTGATCCTTTCATTTTATGGTTCTATGACTTTGGAATTCTATCTGATCCATGGTCTCTTTGTTCAAATTTTTGGACATCACTTTATTGACGACAGAACGCCTCCAGTATGCTATATCAGGAATATCTTTCTATATGTTCTGGTGGTATTTATTCTATCAACAGTGGCTGCATTTCTCATAAAGAAAGCAGGGGACCTAATCATCATACTTTATGAGAAGGTACCAATGTTCAGAAAAATATTTGATGACCAGAAGAAACTAGTACTTATCGTACTTGGAATATTCGTGGTTATAACTGTACTTTATTCAATTCACCGCCACAATTTGTCAAAGGAAAATGCAGCAAAGCTTGATGAGTATAGAAAAGAGAAGATTACCACTGTAAATGTAAATGGAACTGAAGTGGCAACCTATGTGGAAGGAGAGGGTGAATATACGGTTGTGCTTCTTGGTTCACAGTGGGACCCATGTCCGACTATGTATTTGATTCCGATGCTTAATAACCTTAAGGATACCTACAAGGTGGTCATCATTGATTATCCTGGAAAGGGATATAGTGGTGATACGGATGCAGATAGAACCTGCGACTTCTATGCAGATATTATACATGGAACTTTATCAGAGTTGGGAGTAACGGATAATATTATCCTCGTTCCAAATCAGGTATCATCAATTTACTCATTTAGATATATTGAGAAGTATCCAGAGGGCGTGAAAGGTTTTGTGGGAATAGATGCAGTCTTCCCTGAACTGGCCACCAGATTTCTGGATGGAAATTATAATTCTGTGGAAGAATATAGATGGTACTTGAAGAGGATAGCCAGGTTGGAGATTATGAACCAGAAGATACTGGTTGCATCAGGCTATGTAAGCTTCCAGACTCCGATATATGATTATGTATTCTATGGTAGTGGTCTTAAGGAGTATTACCCAGCCATGGAAGAAATGTTTATACGAAATTATATGCAGGAGGCACATTTAGATGAGCAGGCGAATATCTATGATAACTGCATGACTATGGAAGATTATAAGCTTCCAGAAGACCTGCACGCATCCTTCCTTCTAAATAATACCATCAAAGATGCAAAGTATTATGGTGTTGACTGGGTAGAAAAATATAATGAATTGATAACCAATAAAGACATACAAGGAATTACGATCATAAACGGAAATGACTATGTAATCTATTATAACCCAGGCATACTATCAAAGAAGATCAATGAATTAGTAACAACCCTAGAATAATGTGAAATGGGGACAGGTCCATTTTGCACATAATTTTTATCATGTTGCTTCAAAGCTAGTTGTGATATACTGTGGACATGAGGATTTATAATATTTCATAAAAGATAGGGATAGAAACATGGACTACAGTGTACTGATCATAGATGATGAAGTGGAGCTTGCGGATTCCACAGCTGAATATTTTAATATGTTTGATATCAAGTCCTGTGCAGTTTATACTGCCCAGGACGCTTTAAGTTTCTTAAAAGAAAACACTACAAAGCTGATCCTTCTGGATATTAATCTTGGAAAAACTTCCGGATTCGAGCTCTGTAAACAGCTGAGAAAAGAGTATGACATTCCGATATTATTTATCAGCGCAAGATCCAGCGATGATGATATGGTTATTGCTCTTAACATAGGTGGTGACGATTATATCACTAAGCCTTATTCTCTGAATGTGCTTCATGCTAAGGTTAAGGTGGTACTTAAGAGATATGAACAGGCGGCAGAACGGGCATTGGCTGGAGTAGCCGGATCAAATGGAATCGCTGCAGGAGAGGTTTCGACATCTAAAGAAAAGGTATATCGTCTTGGAAATGTGGAAGTTGATACAGAGGCTGGGCTAGTAAAGAAAGCAGGAGAGATAATAGAGCTTACAGCAATGGAATATAAGCTGCTTACCTATCTATTAGAAAACCGAAATAAGGTTGTATCCAAGCAAAAGATATTTGATAATGTATGGGAGGACAGCTTCGTATCAGAAGGTACTTTAAATGTGCATTTAAGACATCTAAGAGAGAAGATTGAAGAAGATCCTAATTCACCAAAGATAATCAAAACCATTAGAGGAATCGGTTTGATGCTGAACAATGAAGAATAATAAGAGACTAAAAATACACTAAAAAGAGGCTAAATGAGTACTAAAAAGACTAAGAGAGAACTAATAAAGGACTAGAAAAAGGACTAGAATATGAAGAAAAGTCTTATATATATTGTGATCATAACAGTAATACTAATGCTTCTTCCGCCTGTGATAAGGGACTTCAATAAGCATAAAGCTTCTACTCTTGATGTGGTTGAAGTTAATCAGCTGGTGTCTGAGATAGAGAAAAGTGACAGCTTGATTGTTTCAAAGTCTTCCGGACCTTATTCATTTAACTATACGATTCTGGATAAGGATGGAAAGATTATCTATTCTAGTACCGTTGATGAGGCAAATAGTATTGTAACAGCCACAAAAAATCGTGATACCATCAGAGATTTATATAAGGATGGTGAGCAGGTGGGATGGCTGATCATTCATAATGAAATAAGTGAGCTGGAGGCGAAAATTAATCAGTATTATGCTAAAATGTATGTGCTGAGCCTCATTGCGGTCCTTGTTTTGTGGCTGGGCTACGCGGCTTTTATATACTTCAGAGTTATCCGTCCATTTGATAAGATGAGAGATTTTGCCAGTGCAGTTGCTGCAGGTGATCTGGATAAACCACTGGAAATGGACCGTAAAAATATATTTGGTGCATTTACAGAAAGTTTCGATATTATGCGAGATGAACTGGCGATAGCTCGAAAGAGAGAGTACGAGGCAAATGTCAGTAAGAGAGAGCTGGTTGCTCAACTATCTCATGATATCAAGACGCCGGTTGCTTCTATAAAGGCTATGTCTGAAGTTTTAGAGGCTAAGTCAATGCAGGCGCAGGATGACTTTACCAATAGCAAAGTTAAATCTATAGGTGCAAAGGCTGATCAGATTGATGCGCTGGTTAATAACCTGTTTGCTTCTACATTAAAAGAACTGGAACAGCTGGAAGTAAATGCGATTGAAACCGAAAGTACGGTGATAAAGACACTTATTGAAAATGCGGATTATGCATCAAAGGTGGAATATACAGAAGAAATTCCTGGCTGCCTGGTGCTTCTCGATAAACTTCGTGCTGGACAGGTATTTACAAATATAATATATAATTCATATAAGTATGCTAATACAAAGATAAAGCTCACAACTCATATGGATGAAGAATTCCTTTATATCAGTCTTGCTGATAAAGGGGGAGGGGTACCAGAGGACGAGCTCCCATTTGTTATGGAGAAGTTCCGCCGCGGTTCTAATGCGAAAGGAATTGAAGGTTCAGGTCTGGGACTTAACATTTCCCGAAATCTAATGCAGGATATGAAGGGAATGATAATATGTGAAAATGAAGATGGGGGATTCAAGGTGACACTTGGATTTAAACTTTCATAAATGAAAATTTGGAGGTTAAAATGATTAAAGCTTTACTTACTATCGATGATATTTCGTCTGAAAATACAACTGCTATAGTTGATTACCTTGTGGAGAAGGGAATCACAGCTATAATGTTCGCCTGGGGTGAAAATGTGGAGCGGCTTCCTGAAGCAGCTGAGTATGCACTTAAGAAGGGAATGATAGTTGGAAATCATAGCTATTCTCATCCTCATTTTTCAGAACTCAGTTTTGAAGAGTGTGTAAATGAGATCGAGAAGAATGAAGAGATTCTTAATAAGACCTATCAGTCTGCAGGGGTGGAGAGAAAGTACAGACCATTTAGATTCCCATATGGGGATAAAGGTGGAGATAATAAAGAAGCACTTCAGAAGTATCTTTCAGAAAAGGGATTTGATAAGGTAGATGATACAAAGATTCCATTTAAATCCTGGAAGGAAAATGGGCTGGATAAGGATATAGATACTTTATGGACTTTTGATTTTGCAGAGTATAACATTCGTGAGGGCAGTGGATTTACAGAGAAGGATGTAATGGACAGAATAAACTATATTGATCCTGAAACCGGAGAGGGACTTCTGGTAGATGGTACTCAGCATCTGATACTTCTGCATGCACATGATATAACAGAGGAACTGGTGCCAGAGTATTATAAGCATTTTATTCAGTATCTTTTGGATAATGGAGTAGAATTTATTGAGCCAGAGTTTCTGTAGGTTTCAAAACGATTCGAAATGTTCCATATAGGTTTCAAATTATTCTAAATGTTACCCATAGGTTTCAAATTGTTCTAAATATTTCCTATAGGTTTCAAATTGTTCTTATGTATTAACAACCAATAAATAGTTCATGCAGATTGATGTGATTTAAAACGGTCTGCATGAGCTTCTTAATATAAAATTAATATAGAGAAATCATTTAATATTTAATTAATGTTCTGATAAAGACTCTTAATATTCATATTGCTATACTTTCACCATAAGATGAAAGTAAACAGGTTTTTCTTAGTTTGATTTGTCTGAAAAATAAGTTTTATTTTCAGCCACAAACTAAGAAACTAAAAAAAGCGAGGAGATAAGTATTATGAGAAAAATCGGAACATTTTTAATTTCATCTGCTGTTATGGCAGGAGCAGTATTATTAATTCCTGGACAGGGGAACTATTCCATGAACGCTGTATATGCAACAAGCACAGATGCTGCTGATACAGAGAATTCTCAGTCAGAAAGCTCTCAGTCAGAGACTTCTCAGACAGATGACAATGTAGTAGTTATTACAAATACAGAAAACAAAAGCAATAAGAAAGTTGCTTACTATGCCACACCTAAACTTGTGCTGACAGGTAGAGATATAAAGGGCGATGCCGTTAAGGCTGGTGAAGAATTTGAGATGGTTCTTCATTTTAAAAATGAGTCAAACAGCACAAAACTTCGTAACATTAGTATCAAACTTTCAAGTGAAGAAAATCAGATCATTACAACTTCGGGGTCTGACTCTATTTATATCGAAAATCTGGATAAGGAAGCGGAGTGTGATGTGACAGTAAAGATGAAGGCTAAGGAAGATCTTGCACAGAAGAATTATTCAGTTAATGTTGAGTATAATTATGAAGATAATTCAAAGAACTCATTTGATGGAACAGCAAGCCTGACGATTCCGGTTATTCAGGAAGCAAGACTTGGTATCTCGGAAGTTAAGCTTTCAAAGACAGAGTTGGAGGTTGAAGGAAAGACAAGCCTTTCTTTCAAGATTAACAACATGGGACTTGATACCCTTAGAAATGTTAATGTAGAATTCAGTGGTGATACAATTAGAGAAATCACATACTATGCAGGAACCATTGAGTCAGGCGCCAGCAATAGCGTAGATATGACCATCACACCTGATATGGTGGGAAATGATGATATACATATTAAGATTACATTTGAAGATGCAACTGGAAATGTTAGTACATATGAGGATTTAGTTAAGTTAGTTGTAAATGAAGCTAAGCCTGATGATGTGGCAGAAGCGGAAAATGAAGCTGGTGTAAGTCCTGCATTACTTGGTGGTGGCGCCATTGCAATTATCGCAATCATCGCTCTTATCGCAGGTGTTGTAAAGAAAATCAGACTCAAGAAATACGAGTAAGTGTGCAAAATGGACCTGGTCCCAATTGCACATACAAAACTGGAGATATATAAATGGAAAATAAAAATGCAATCATTAAAACAGAAAAGCTATGTAAATCATTTTCTGTAGGTGGAGTACAGCATCATATTATCAAGAATATGGATCTGGAAATCTACGACGGTGATTTTACAGTAATCATGGGGTCTTCTGGAGCTGGTAAGTCTACACTGCTATATTCGCTTTCAGGAATGGATAAGGCTAGCCTTGGAAAGATTTATTTCTGTGATAAAGATATTACTAAATTTACAAGTGATCAGCTGGCCATCTTTAGAAGAAAGCATTGTGGTTTTGTGTTCCAGCAGATTCATCTTATTGGTACCATGAGTATTTTAGATAATGTTCTGGCGGCAGGGCTTCTTACAGGACAGAACAAGAGGGAGCTTACCAAGAAGGCTAAAGAGCTTTTAACTAAAGTAGGAATAGAAGAAAAACTGTGGAATAAGTTTCCGAATCAGCTTTCTGGTGGTGAAGCACAGAGAGTTGGTATCATCAGAGCGCTAATCAATACCCCGGATATGGTGTTCGCAGATGAGCCTACAGGAGCTCTTAATAGTGCCAGCAGTGATGCGGTTCTAGATATTCTTTCGGAGTTCAATCGAGGTGGACAGAGTATCGTAATGGTAACCCATGATATGAAATCAGCCCGTCGAGGTAATCGTATCATTTATCTAAAGGACGGTTCTATCTGTGGAGAATGTCACCTTGGTCAGTATGTCAGTGGAGACAAAGCTCGTCATGAAGCACTTAGAAAATTCTTAAGTGAGATGGGTTGGTAGTGAGAAGATTGCAAATGGAATTTGCGGTTTTGTCGCATAAATCTAGAAAACACTAAAAAGGAAATTAATATGTTAGGAAAACTTATTAAATCTAACTTCAAAAATGACTTTTCCCATATGGTTACCTTCTTTCTTATTATGGTGCTTGCAGTATTTATGTTGCATACTGGTTTAGCAATACTTGTGGGATATAGTGATCTTCATGAAAATAAGAAGGAAGAATATAACTTTGCAGATCTTATGATTCATAGTATCCTTCGTTCTGAAGATAATCAGGCTGTAGAGGAGATAATCCGAAATGCTGATTATATTGAGTCATATGAGAAGAGTTATCCGATATATAAGGAGTTTACTAAAACAAAAGATGAAGCTGATGAAGATTCAAAAGATATGTTTGATATGTCAACTAGTGGGCTTCTTATATTGCCTTATGGCGAATGGGGAGATATTGAGGCGCCTCATTTTGTTGAATTAGCTGATGAAGAATATGAAAACCCAATATATGTTTCATATTATTATAATGAAAATCTCATGAAAGCAAAACTTGGGGACAGCGTGGATATGAAAGTAGGAGATAAATACTATACATTCCAGGTTGCCGGATTCTTTGAGAGTCTCTTATCAAGTGAAATGGGTGTAACTTATGTTTCACCTTCTTTATACAACGAATGGAAGGCCGAAGCTGATAATCGTCAGATGAAGAATAATGATGAAGAAGCTGAGGATTTAGAACAACCGCTGTATACTAGAACACTTTTTGCCATGAAAATTAAAGACGGGGAAAATTCTACAGTGGCTTCTGGCCAGCTTACTCAGGCTTTTTCAGAACATGAGATAAAGGCATTTGCCCAGTCTGTAGATAATACAATAAATGATTTAACATATATGCAGAATATGATTGCTGCATTGATAGCAGCATTTGCTCTAATCATTACAGGTATTGCAATGATTATCATTTACTTTAGGATATCTAACAGTATTGAACAGAACATTGTTAATATCGGTGCTCTTAAGGCTTTAGGTTATACTTCAAAACAGATAAGAATGGCAATGGTGCTGGAATTTTTAATAACTACAACAGTAGCATTTTTTACTGGTGTGATAGGATCTTATTGGATTCTTCCTGTAATAGAAAAGTATCTTAGAAGCTTTAGTGGAGTACAGTGGATAGTTCCATTTGATTTAGTATCATTTTTGTGCACATTAGTACTGATAGTGGGAACGGTGGTGTTAGTTTCTACTGCAAGTACCAGAATGATTTCAAAACTTGATCCGGTTATTGCTCTTAGATTTGGAATCAATACACATAGCTTCAAGAAAAATCATGCACCAATTGATAAAACACCAGGTCCTTTAACATGGGTTATGGCACTTAAGTCTGTGTTGGGAAATACAAAGCAGAATCTTATTCTTTTCGTGGTTATGCTATCTATTGGAATAGTTACGACATTTGCCATGTTCCTCACACATAACTGTGTTGTGGATGCATCGCATTTATATAGAATGCTTAACCTTGTGGCTGATGATGTTAATTTTTCGTTTTATAAATATGATGGCCAGGATGCAGAGATTATGAAACTACCGGAAGTTAACAGTGTGTTCTGGTATGAAGTGGCAGAAATGACATCAGAGGGAAATTCAATTTATACATATATAACCGATGACTGGACTCAAATACCTGAAATGAATTTATATGAAGGAAGAGCTCCGAAATATGATAATGAGGTTGCTATAGGTGGGAATCTCGCAGAAACACTTAACAAAAAGATTGGTGATGAGATGAAGGTTTCTTATGGTCAGAAGGAATATACATATATAGTTACAGGCTATGAGCAGTCTTCAGGTAATTATGGTATGGATGTGTCAATGACAACAGAGGGGGCAGAGCATTTAGAATATGAACCTGCTAAAACTCGTCTCAGTGTTATAGTAAAGAATCATTCATTAGAAAATTCACTAAAGGTAGTGGACGATGTTCAGGATATGTATGGTGATAAGCTTGTTGGTTATGGAAATATTATTGAAGTAATAAATAATGGTGAAGAGGGAGTAATTGCAGTTGCAGCAATTATGGTTGTGGCGATGGTATGTATTTCTGTTTTAATAATCATTCTTTCTCTTAACCTTTTAGTAAAGACAGTGATCATAAAAAAGCAGAGAGAAATCGGTATAAAGAAGGCATTAGGGTTTTCCAGTGATCAGCTTAGAACAGAGCTTATATTCTCTATGTTGCCACAGATTATAGTAGGTGCAGTGGTTGGATCGGTAATCGGACTTCTTATATCCAATAGGATTCTGGCAACCCTTCTTTCAACAATGGGGATTATGAGATCCAACATGGAAGTATTCCCTTGGATGGGACTGGTTGCAGTAATCTTTGCGGTAATAGTTTCGTACATTATGATATGGCTTATGTCTGGAAGAATAAAGCGGATTTCAGCCTACTCGCTGATTACTGAGTAAATAATTAAAATGTTTCTACTCCGGAGACAGTCTTGACTACACATTAAGTGTAAAAGAGGCTGTCTCTTTTCTTTCACAAAGGGTTTGTTTATGATATACTGTTACGAGTTAGTGAATAAATCCAAAAAAGGGGGAGAAAAAAATGGCAAATCCATATTTACCAAAATGGGAGTATATACCTGATGGAGAACCTAGGGTATTTGGAGACCGTGTATATATCTACGGTTCTCATGATAAAGCAGGAAATGGTGAGTTCTGCGACTGTGTTCTTAAGTGTTGGAGTGCACCTGTGACAAATCCAAATGAGTGGGTATGTCATGGCGATATATTCCGAGTTGGAAAAACAAGAGATCATGAGTCTGATACAGATTATACAACAGATAATTCTAAGCTTTTCGCACCTGATGTTATTGAGAAGGACGGTAAGTATTATCTCTACGCATACATTGAAGGACAGGCTGGTTGTGTCGCAGTAAGTGATAGACCTGAGGGACCATTTAAGTTTGTTTCTAAGCTGAAAGGTAACGCACCTGGTACATTTAATGATGGTATCTTCATTGATCCTGCAGTTTTCGTGGATGATGATGGAAGAGCTTATATCTATTGTGGATTCCTGAAATCTGAGCTGGCAGAACTAAATGCCGACAATATGTATGAAGTAATCGAAGGTACAACTATTGGAGACTTTATTCCACCAAAGGGTACACTTCGTCCAGAAGATGGTTTTGATTCAGATGATAAAACTTTCTTCGAAGCATGTTCTATGAGAAAAGTGGGAGATACATACTATATGGTTTATTCTCCAACAGACTGTCCAAAGCTAGCTTATGCTACATCTGACAGCCCAACAGGTCCATTTAAATTTAGAGGATATATCATAGATAGTGGAGTTGATTATCCAGGTGGAAATGATCATGGTTCTATTATGCAGGTGAACGGACAGTGGTACATTTTCTATCACAGAATGACAAATGGAACTATCATGTCTAGACGCGGTTGTGTTGAAAAGATTGAGATACTTCCAGATGGAACCATCCCAATGGTTGAAACTACATGCTGTGGATTTGAGGATGCGCTTAATCCATACCAGATTACTGATGCAGATCTTGCCTGTGTTCTTACTGGTGGAGCATTTATAACAGAGCGAAATGTGTTCTCAAGATTTATTAGAAATATTACTACTGAGACAGTTATCGGCTATAGATATTTTGATTTCGGTGAGGACTTTGGCAGCAAGACTATGGAGTTTGCAGCAAAGATTCGCGGACTTGGAACGGATTGCAGAATGAATATCTATATTGATGGTATTGATGAGCCAGATAAGCTGGAAACCTGCAAGACTGTCGGAAAGAAGATTGGTAGTATCACTATTGGTCATGATGATGAAGTTATCACTACTGTAGTTGATGCAGTTACAGGTCGCCATGCTGTTTACTTTACATTTGAGACAGATTACACAGGCTGGATGGCAGATTACTTCAAGGGCAGAAGTCTTTTCGAACTTGAGAGCTTCGTATTTATGAAGTAGGTTGTTGATTGGAGTTATGTTAACCAATTGGGGCTTTGATATTTATGAGATGAGTAATGTTATTGGGATGAAAAAATTAAATTCACTGAATAAAAAAGCACTTTCTATAATACTCTGCATCTGTTGTCTCATTTCCCTGGTGTGCTGTGGAGCGCCTGATAGTGTGAAGCAGGAGGCGAAGGATAAGGTGGATGACTATAAGTCAGCCTTTGAGCAGAAGGTTCAGGCGGATTATGGTAAGGATGCAAAACTGACAGATGTGGAGTGCAAGATAGACAGAACTAGTAGTTCTTCAACACCTGAACTAAGTTATAAAACCAGATCATATCTTTCAGGAAAGCTGATAGTAGATGGCAAGAGATACAATGCCATCTATGATTATGATAATGATATGGTTTATGACACGGTACATACGGGAGATATACTTGATACTATAATTGAGTCCCTTCCGGTTGATCAGGATAAGTTTTATGGGACTAAGATCTTAGATCCTGATATGGATTATCCTAAATTTGCGGCCGAGGTAGATTCTTTTGATAAGGCGCTGCAGTATGGTTCATACGGTGGGGCCGTCAGGATATTTATTATTACAACGGAAGACTTAAGCGGTCTAAAGAATTATGATTTTTATACTATTCCTAAGATTAAGGATATCTCAGAGAGTGATAATTTTGACTGCATGATAACTATAGTTTCCTGTAAGAATAAAGATAGGATATCTGCACTGACAGGAAAAGTGGATGATCTGCAGTTCTTTAGTAATTCTCATCCTAACCTGATTACAAATCAGGGAGAGTCAATAGATGCATTTGACTATTATGGGATTAATAGTGTAGTGCGGCTTGACTTTGCATATGGGGAGAACAGCACATTTTATTGTGATTAGAAATGATGAGTTACTTGAATGCAAGTAAATTATAGAGGAACCAGATTACGATGGCGATAAGAGAAAGGGAAAAACTATTATTAAGTGAGGCTGTGGCCCTGGGGGTTTCAGTGGCAGGAGTGATGCTGTCAATGGGATATCCATTTTTCCGTTTCATTACCTACGCTGGAAGTAAGGATGACAGACTTGCAAAATTGGATAAGAAGTCGAATTCCACTAAATCCAATCGAAAGAAATGGTTCCAGCTAAAGCATACAAAGGTTAACCATCCTCGTTACAAACATGAAGAGGAATATCTTGCCACAAGAGAGTGGTGCGAACAGCAGAACATGGAGGATATGTTTGTAAGAAGTTTTGATGGACTGATACTTCATGCAAATTATCTTCCTGCTGAAAAGCCAGAGCGAATTATTCTTTTCAGCCATGGATATAGAGGATACTGTTTTGGAAGTATTGCGCATATGGCTAAGTATCTGCATGAGAACCACTGCAGTCTTTTGTTTATTGATCAGAGATGCTGTGGCGAGAGTGAAGGTGAGTATATTACCTTTGGGGCGAAAGAGCAGTATGACATTTTGTCCTGGGTACAGTTTATACATAATAAACTACAGCCTTCAAAACATAATGTTCGTGAATTAAAAAGTATTTCCAGTGCACCTGAACAAGTTTCTGAGTTATCAGAAAGTAAATCTTATAAAGAGGATAAGCTTCCGGTATATCTTCTTGGACAGTCCATGGGAGCTTCATCAGTGATTATGGCATCAGCGCATGAACTTCCAGCAGAAGTAAAAGGAATAATCGCTGATTGTGGATTTCATTCTATGAAGCAGCAACTTTCATATATGGCAAAAGAATGGTTTCATTTTCATTGGATAGGTTTGCTCCTACTAAGAGTGGATTTCTTCTGTAGATTATTTGCTGGTTTCAAGATGAAGGAAGCAGATACCACGGCAGCACTAAAAGAGAATAAAAGACCTATATTATTCTTCCATGGAGAAGATGATACATATGTCTCTCCAGATAGTACAGAACTTAATTTTGAACTATGCCAGGCACATGCTGAAAAAGTTATAGTCCCAGGAGCTCGTCACCTGTGCAGCTCTTATGAGGCACCGGAATTATATAAGAAAAAACTTATGGAATTCTTTAAAGAGAATGACTAGGTGGAATAATAAGAATAGATAATTAGAATAGATAATTTGAATTAATAACCATCAGTGGGTGTAATGACTACCGAGAGTTAGATTTTAGCTGGCTTTTGGGCGTGTTACATCACACTGGTGTTTTTTTTGTGGCGAGAAAGAGGGGTAAGGGGGTGCCAAGAAGTGGTGGAGTTTCGATATATGCACGCTAGCTTTTAGCAAGGGGTGCCAAGAAGTGATGGAGTTTCGATATATGCACGCTAGCTTTTAGCAAGGGGTGCCAAGAAGTGGTGGCGATTCAATATATGCACGCTGTTGGAAAGAGTGTGGTGCCAACTTGCTTTCATATCTTGATATATGCACATAACCTGAAGGGAGTTAGGGGGCATCTTAATCAAGTGGGCATATATGAAAATGCTGGCTCATGTTGGCACCACAACCGGAAATTTACCGTGCGTATAAAGGATTGAGAAAGCAAGTTGGAACCCCACCAGCCCCCAGCCCTCCACACAACCGTGCGTATATAGGATTGAGAAAGTAAGTTGGAACCCCACCAGTCCCCAGCCCTCCACACAACCGTGCGTATATAGGATTGAGAAAGCAAGTTGGAACCCCACCAGCCCCCAGCCCTCTACACAACCGTGCGTATATAGGATTGAGAAAGCAAGTTGGCACCCCAGCGGCCTCCAGCTCTTCACGCGACCGTGCGTATAAAGGATTAAGAAAGCAAGTTGGAACCCCACCTTCCTACAAATTTATCAAACAGTTTCTTCTGATGTGTTCGATATGTTTCGGTCAATTTAATATAATGTGTTCATTAACTCTCTGAGGGGGTTCCCTTTTGATTTTGAAAGTAGTATTCTCTCACACATCAAAGAGATAAGAGAAAAAAGATAAGAAAAAGAGATAAGTATTAAAGAGAGAGACAATCCTTTCAAAGAAAAAGGATTTATAGGGGACAAGGAGAGAGAGAATGAGAAAAGAGTATCCACTGACAGCAGCACAGAAGATGCACTATGACTGGATTCGTGAGTATAACACTCAGCAGGTTTCGGGAGTGAGTATCGTAGCTTCATTAAAAGCTGAACTTGACTTCGGACTATTGAAGAAATGTATCCAGATGGAAATGCAGAGATATGGTTGTATGAGACTTCGTTTTACAAAGCCTGATGAAAAGGGAGAAATCAAGCAGTACCTAGTGAAGCATGATTCAAGAGATATTCCTCTTAAGGATATGACAGGAATGACTCTTGCTGAAGCTGATGATCAGATGCAGCAGTGGGCTTATGAAACAATGGATGGAAATAATCGACCAATGTGCGATGTGATCATGGTAAAACTTCCTGAAGGCTATAATGGATTCTTTATTCATATGGATCATAGGCTTATAGATTCTTGTGGGCTGGTAGTAATGGTAAATGATCTAATGCAGCTTTACACACATTATAGATTTGGTTCAGATTTCCCTGCAGACTTAGCAGACTTTGAAAAAGTGTTGGAAAATGATCTTTCAAAAGCAAGTAATGAGAAGAGATTTGCTAAGGATAAGAAGTTTTGGGATGATCAGCTGGATGCACTTGGGGAACCTCTATATTCTGATATTCAGGGGCCATCGGTTCTTGAAGAAGCAAGAAAGAAACATAAGAATAAAAAGCTTCGTGCAGCTGATATAGAGAGAAATGAGCTTTTTGTCGCTGTAAAGGATTATGTCCTAGAACCAGAGCCAACAAAGGGACTGATAGATTTCTGTATGAATCATCAGCTTTCAATGACAAATCTCTTACTTCTTGGTATTAGAACATATCTTTCAAAAGTTAATAACGGACAGGAGGATATAACAGTAGAGAATTTTATATCTAGAAGATCCACACATGATGAATGGACTTCAGGAGGAAGCAGAACCATCATGTTCCCTTGCAGAACCGTAATTCCAGCAGATATGGATTTTCTTTCAGCAGCCTATGAAATCCAAAATGTACAGAATAGAATCTATATGCATAGTAATTATGATCCGGCTCTTATCCGGCAGGAGATGAAGAGAAGATATAAGACACCAGATGATACAACTTATGAAAGCTGTTACCTCACATATCAGCCACTTCCGGTGCATGTAGATAATAAGTATCTTCAGGGGATAGATATGCATTCAAAATGGTTTGCAAATGGAGCCGCAACAAAGAAAATGTACCTGACAGTTTCACATACTGAAAATGGTGGTATGAACTTCTCGTATCATTACCAGACGGTGAAGCTTACAGAAAAGGATATGGAACTTCTATATTACTACATGATGAGAATCCTCTTCATGGGAATATCCAATCCAGATATGAAGATAGGAGAGATTATCGAGGCTGTATAGTATAGAACTGAGAAGAAACAGAGAAAAGAGAACAGGATGGGAGAATGAGAAAAAAATAGATGATGAGAATTAAATGGGATGATGAGAAGTAAATGGGATGATGAGAAGTAAATGGGATAAAGAGAAGTAAATGGGATAAAGAGAAGTAAATGAGATGATGAGAAGTAAATAAGTTAGTGAGAAGTAGTTGAGAGAAGAATAGCATGATAAAACATTATGTTGACTAAAATTGGTGTAAAAGATAGTAAAATAAACAGAATAATATTATGTAATTATGCTTATGTAAACCACATGGAAACGATACATAAAAATTATGTAAACTGTAATTGGTGCTAACATGTTGGTTTATCTTAATTATGTGGAAATAGAACATAAAAATTATGTAAACTCATTCGATGCAAGGGGGAGATTTATGTAAACAGATTGGGGGTGCTTAAAGTGTTTATGTAAACTAAATGGATGTTGGGGGAGCGGTTTATGTAAACTGAAAATAATGTAAAAATGAATTATGTAAACTAACAAAGACTGATTATATGAATTATGTAAACTGACAAAGACTAATTATATGAATTATGTAAACTCTGATGCATCAATTGGTAGAATTATGTAAACACAAAACACTGACTGGCGAAATTATGTAAACTAAAAGATGTCATTCAGTATAATTTGCAAACGATAAATTACATACTGGTGAATTATGTAAACTGAAATCAAAAAGCAAATTAACAATAACAACCCCCTAAACATACACAAAAACAAACAACTACATAAAGAAAACAACTACATAAAGAAAACAACTACATAAAAACAACTACACAAAACAAAGAATTAATTACCCCAAGGGTATAAAAAAGGAGAGAGAATTATGAATAGAGCAGAAGAATTTAAGGATTTAGTAGCACAGTATACAAAGTTTGCAGCATCAGAGATAACAGATGATATGAGCCTTCGTGATGACTTAGGGCTTAGCTCATTAGATTTTATGACATTTCTCGGTGAGTTAGAGGACGCTTTTGATATTGAAATCGACCTGGACAGAGCAGTGCAGATCGAAACAATTGGTGAAGCTATCGAGATGATGAACGAGCTAGTTGAAGCATAATCATATTTAACGACAATCTCTAAAACTAATGATACTGAAAGACAACCTTAAAAATATCTAATTTTAAATATTTATTAAAGAGTGATATGAGTAAATCAGGAGAAGATAAAATGAATACTATTCGTGACATATGGGAAAGTGCGGTTTCAAAGTATGCTGAACTTCCAGCTGTAAAGTGGCTGGTGAATAAGGATATTCAGGAGCGTAGTTACAGTGAACTAAATGAAGATATTATTGCAGTGAGAAAGGGCCTTAAGGCTGAGGGATTTGAGGGGGCACACATTTCCCTTGTAGGTACAGCGTCTCAGTGCTGGATAGGCGCATACCTGGGGATTACAACAGGTAATAATGTGGCAGTTCCTTTGGATGCTGGACTTCCAGCCGAGGATCTTATAGAACTATTAAATGATAGCGATGCCGAGGCACTTTTCCTTGTTCCTAAGGGTAAAGCTATGATCGAATCTATCAAGGCAGCGTGTCCAAAGATTTGTAAAATCTGGCTTCTTCAGGAAGAACCGGATGATATTTTTGAAACTATAACAGATCTTAAGTTAGGTGCTGAGGGACAGGAGGATGTGGCAGGTGCTACGCCAGAAGAGATTGCCACACTCATTTATACATCCGGAACAACAGGAAAGAGCAAGGGTGTTATGCTGACTCAGTATAACCTGGCTCAAAATGTGGAATCAGTTCCTTATTCAGCCGAACCAGGATGCAGGTTATTGAGTGTTCTACCTATACATCATGCCTTCTGTCTTGTTATGGACTGGATGAAGGGCTTCTCCCTTGGAGCAACAGTTTGTATCAATGATTCATTTATGCATATGGTTAGAAATATGGGAATCTTCAAGCCGGAAGTTATGCTTATGGTTCCTCTTATGATAGAAACCTTATACAAGCGCCTTTCTGCTGTAGATCAATCACTTCCAAAAGAAGCAGTAGCTGCAAATGTATTTGGGGGCAGTTTGAGAGTCATTTTCACAGGTGGAGCTCATTTGGATCCATTTTACATTGAGAAGCTGGCTGAGTATGGTGTACAGGTGCTGGAGGGATATGGAATGTCCGAATGTTCACCGGTTATTAGCTCAAATTCTCCTGATGACTATAAGATTGGTTCGATTGGAAAGCCACTGGCAAATGTAAAAGTACGCTTTGTAAATGACGAGATTCAGGTGAAGGGTAGCAGTGTTATGCAGGGATATTACCATATGCCAGAAGCAACAGCTGAAACCCTCGAAGATGGCTGGCTTCATACAGGTGATAAGGGATATATGGATGAAGATGGATTCCTTTTCATCAATGGTCGAGTAAAGAATCTGATCATTCTTTCTAATGGAGAGAATATTTCGCCTGAGGAAATTGAGAATAAACTGGGAATCAACCCTCTTGTGGGTGAGGTGATAGTGACTGGAGAGAATAATGGACTTACTGCAAGAATTTATCCAGATCAGGATGTGGTTAAGGCAACAGGACTGGATGAAGAAGCGGTTAAGACTTCTCTTGATTTAGCTTTAAAAGAATATAATAAAAAGCAGCCTACATATAGGCAGATTATTTCACTTGTTGTGAGAAAAAATCCTTTCCACAGAAATGCTACTGGTAAGATAGTAAGAGCAGATGCGGAAATGGACTCACTTGATCTACTTGCTTCCAGGTAGATAAGGCAGTATTCCCGACAGGAAGATTTTTGACATTATATCTGCCACTTCTTCTGCAGGAGTTGCGAAGCTCTCGGCGGTCCATTTGTGGAGAACACCAAGTGTGATGCCAATTGCTCCTGCAATCAGATAAGAGAATTCAGAACGGTCCTTCTGACTGGAGATTGTGCTTGGAGTTACCGCTGTAACATATTGATGGAACATAGTAAGAGCCTTCTCAAAAAATGCGTCTCCTCGTGGGGACTGCAGAAGATTAGCTAGAAATGGATTCTTTTTAGTATAGTTACAGAGAGCCAGAAAATAAGAATCACACATATCTTTATCATTTTTAGGATGGAAGCTTTCCATAATTTTGAATATATCATTTATGGTTTTATCCTCGGCTGCTGTAAGCAGTGCGGGGATATTTTCATAATGATTATAAAATGTACTTCGAACGATTCCTGCTTTCTTTATTACATCTGAAACGGTAATTTTATCTAGTTCTTTTTCCTTAAGCAGCAGGAAGAAGGTATCAAATATAGCTTCTTCAGCAGTGCTGTATCTTTCATCTAATTGATTCATAAATTTACATCCCCATAATAACTAGTTTACATAATGCAAACTCTTTGATAAATCATTTCATTTATTGTGCCATAACCAGTAAATATATGCAAGTTCACCAGACTTGTTGACAGTGTAAATTTACATTCGGAAATTAAATGTGGGAACCCACCAAAGATAGC
>CAMNGU010000025.1 GCA_946538525.1 uncultured Lachnospiraceae bacterium | reverse complement strand
ACAGGAATCTGTGAACCGTGTCAGGTTGGGAACAAAGCAGCACTAAGCAGAACCTCTCTGTGCGCCGTGAGGCAGCCTGAATTGAGTTGGCTGCTAAGGTAACGCTCGTTGGAGCTTTACAAAGCTGGTCGCGCGGCTTTTATTATCATATCTAGGTATTATGGCATATTTTGAATGATAAAAAATTTTGTGGCATTATGGGCGATAAAGTGTTATGATGTTACATGAGTTTTTGCGACTATAAGAATGTTAGGGGTTTATAAATAATGGATTACTCAGAAGTAATAGAGTTTGTCAAAAAGACAACTTCTGAAAATGTTAGACCTAATCAGTATCCATTCCGAAACTGCTATGAACATACTATGCGTGTGTATAGATGGGCAATAAGGCTTCAGGCTAAGCTGGGTGGCGATTTGGATGTAATCGTTCTTGCCGCGTTACTACATGATATCGGATGGGAACAGGATAGACCAAGCAATGAGGTAAGTGCTGAAGTTGCTGTTGAGTACCTTGATAGTATTGGGGTAAATCCTGAACTGATCGTTAAGGTTGGGGAGATAATCATGATGTGTCCTGATAAGGATACTGAGAAAGATATATCTCTCGAATGCCGTATTGTTATGGACGCAGATTTGCTTGACGGATTTGGTGCAATCAGCATTATGAGAGACTGCATGACAATTGCTGTTGAAGATGAGGCAAGCTATAAGAGGGCATATTACAAGATTAAGGATTTCTATAGACAGAACAAACCTTTAATTAGATGCTGCAAGACAGAAACTGCCAGAGCAGAATATAATAGAAGAATACAGATGATAGAGAGTTATATTTATCAGCTTGAAAAAGAGATATTCTAAAAGTATTCTAGCAAATTTCTTCTAGAGTTTTTGTCAAATATATAATAAATAAACATATTATGAATTACGCTATTCAAATATAATTTTAAAATCTATTTTGAGAGGGAATTAAGGAGAGTAGATCATGGCAAATAAGGTGTTTCGAATAATAATTGGAATTGTGATTCTTGCAGGTATTGCTATTGGTGGATGGATGGTTCTTCCAGGTTCAGTCAAGAATCCTATTTTGGCTTGGTATCAAGAAAAGACAGATGATAATTATGCTGTGCTTGTTGATTCTGTGAAGGCGGCGACTGTACCGAAAAATAAGAAGGTTACTTTTGGGGCTATGATGGAAGGAGTATCAGAGGACTCGACTTGGACTATTGAAAAAATGAGTGTTGATGATGCAGGAAATGGTTCTTATAGAGTGTATGCGGATGCTTATAAGGTTACAGTAGCGGTAGAAAATGCGCTTAATGATGATGGTATGGTTACACATACTAATGCACATGTTAGGATTATGTTTGATATTAGCAAGGAAGGCGATAAGCTTACAATAGGTAGAAAAGAAATTGAAGAAGGAAAAGCAGCTAGTCCTATGCAGATTGAGGTTGGTGAGTATGTATATGGAGCAAGTGATCAGTATTTTCAGCCAACGCTTGACTGCTTAGCTGGAATGGCTGTAGCACCAGAATAAAAATAACATATAAATATTTAAAAAGTCGGCGGATTTTGATATAGGATTTGATATCTGCCGACTTTTTGATTTGTATCTAGTTTTATTATTTCGATTAATTTCAATTAATTTCAATGAATTATTAAAAGAAACATATAAAGTATATTACTTTTACTGCTGTACTACAGAATCGATTATATCAGTAATGCTCTTTATGGCATCAGACATTTCGCTTTCTTCCATAGCTTTAATATATTTATCTCTGTCATTATAAACTGTTTCAACTGCATTCAGGAGAGTCTCGTTATTAACATTTTCTTCCTGGATTACGAAGCTGTATCCGCTCTTTTCAAAGGATTCAGCGTTGAGAATTTGATCTCCACGGCTGGCATTCATTGAAAGTGGGATAAGGATATTTGGCTTTCTTAGAGCCTGAAGCTCACAGATAGCATTTGCACCTGCTCTGGAAATTACCATATCTGCCAGAGCAAATACATCAGGGAGCTCATTCTTGATATATTCTTTTTGACAGTAGTTTTCGGTGTTTGGAATATCTTTATTAAGCTTTCCTTTACCACAAATATGTACGATATTATATTTTTGAATAAGTTGATTAAGACAACCTTGAACAGCTTTATTAATGGCAACGCTTCCTGTACTACCGCCCATAACCAGAATGGTAGGTTTATTCTCTGTAAAACCACAGAACTCCATGGCTTTAGTTTTGTCTCCTGAGAAGAGCTCAGCTCTAATAGGTGTTCCGGTTACAGTGGCATTTTCATCAAATAGAGCTTTTGTCTCTGGGAAGTTACAGCATATTTTAGTGGCTTTTGGAAGGGCTATCTTATTTGCGAGTCCTGGTGTCATATCACATTCGTGAATAACTACAGGGATTTTCATGTGAGCGGCCATAAGAACCACCGGTACAGTAACAAATCCACCCTTTGAAAAAACCACATCAGGTTTTATCTTTTTGAGTATTTTCTTTGCATCACCAAAACCTTTATTTACCCTAAATGGATCAGTAAAATTTTTGAGATCAAAATATCTACGAAGCTTACCTGAAGATATTCCGTAATATGGTATTCCTATTTCTTCGATAAGTTTCTTTTCAATTCCGTTATAAGTTCCTATGTAATGAATCTCGTATCCCATTTCCTTGAGACGAGGTATCATCGCTATATTGGGAGTAACATGCCCGGCAGTTCCTCCACCTGTAAGTACTATTTTTTTCATTTCTTTCTCCTCAAATACTACCAAAGGATTAATTAGTGCGGTGTATATAATATCACATTTCTGGAAATATATAAATATATAGTGTAAAAAAGTACATTTGACATTTGCGTAATAGAATAAACATAATAGAAAAAAGATATGAAATAAAGCTATTAAAAAGTCATAAAATAAAGTTATAGAATAAATTATATGCCAATATGAGAATACTAATATTTATCACATAAAATTATAGCCATATTATATGGAAAAGTGTTATAATTTTGCTATCTATATTCTATAAAAAAGTAAATGAATTTTAAGGGAGGCATAAATTAATGAGTAATTATATGGATGTGTATCAATCTTGGCTGGATAATCCTTATTTTGATGAGGAAACTACTGCTGAGCTTGAGGCAATCAAGGGCGATGAAAAAGAGATTGAGGATAGATTTTATAGAAGTCTTGAGTTTGGAACAGGTGGCCTTCGTGGAGTAAGAGGCGCTGGAACAAACCGTATGAATATATATACGGTTCGCCAGGCCACACAGGGACTTGCTAATTATATTGTGGCTGCAGGTGGACAGGATAAGGGCGTAGCTATTGCTCATGATTCAAGAATCATGTCACCTGAATTCGCTCGTGAGGCAGCAAAGTGCCTGAATGCAAATGGCATTAAGACATATCTTTTTGAATCTCTTAGACCAACGCCAGAGCTTTCATTTGCAGTAAGAGAACTTGGCTGTATAGCTGGTATCGTAGTTACTGCTAGCCATAATCCAAGAGAGTATAATGGATATAAAGTTTATTGGGAGGATGGAGCGCAGGTTACACCACCTCACGATACAGGAATTATGGCGGAGGTTGCTAAGGTTACTGACTTTGCTGATGTTAAGACTATGGATGAGGATGATGCTAGAGCATTAGGTCTTTTCAATATCATCGGCACAGATTTTGATGACAAATTCATTGCTAATGTTAAGGCGCAGAGTATCCATCCAGAAGTTATTCCTGAGATGGCTAAGGATATAAAGATTGTTTACACACCACTTCATGGAACTGGAAATGTACCTGTTCGCCGAGTGCTTAAAGAACTTGGATTTACACAGGTTTATGTTGAACCACAGCAGAAGATTCCTGATGGATCATTTCCAACAGTTTCTTATCCTAATCCAGAAGATCCTAAGGCTTGGGAACTTGCTCTTAAGCTTGCAAAGGATGTTGATGCAGATATCGTTCTTGCAACTGATCCTGATGCGGACAGACTTGGTGTTTACGCAAAGGATACAAAGACTGGAGAGTACATGAGCTTTACAGGAAATATGTCAGGTATGCTCATTGCTGAATATATCTTCAGAGAGAGAGAGGCTACAGGTACAATGCCTGAGAATCCAGCTCTCGTTACAACAATTGTTACAACTGATCTCGCTAAGGCAATTGCTGCTAATTATAATGCAAGATGCATCGAAGTTCTTACAGGTTTCAAGTACATTGGTGAGCAGATCAAGATCTTTGAGCAGACAGGCTGCAATAATTATGTATTTGGTCTTGAGGAGTCATATGGTTGCCTGGCAGGTACTTATGCAAGAGATAAGGATTCTATCGTAGCAGTTATGATGCTCTGCGAGGTTGCTGCATTCTACAAGAAACAGGGTAAGACACTTTGTGACGCTATGCAGGATCTGTATGAGAAGTATGGATATTATAAAGAAGGACTTGCAACTCTTGAACTTAAGGGCGTTGATGGAGCGGCTGAAATCCAGAAGAAGATGGAAAACTTCCGCAGTAATCCACCTAAGGAATTGGGTGGTTTAAAAGTTCTTGCAACTAGAGATTATAAGGTTGATGAGAGAGTTGATCTTGTTACAGGAGAGAAGACTTCTACAGGACTTCCTTCCTCAAATGTTCTTTACTATGAACTTGAGAATAATGCATGGTGCTGTGTAAGACCTTCAGGTACAGAGCCAAAGATCAAATTCTACTTTGGTGTTAAAGGTGAGAACAAGGCTGATTCTGAAGCTAAGATTGAAAGCCTTAAGAAAGATATGCTGAGTATATAAAGTATTAAATAGAGCTATATAAATTAGAGTTATAATTTGTTTTATAACTCTGGTTTATGGCTCTATAGCTCTAATAGCTAGAGGTTTTGGGCGCTTATTTTGGGGGAGCAAAAAAATATAATGAGGGGAGAACATTTGAGATGAATCTCCTTAAGAGACTAAGTATTCAAAGGTATTACAAATATAAAGATGAAGTAATCAAGCGAAATGCGATTGCTAGCGAGGTATTTGTTCTTGTGGGGCTTATAGTTGCCACAGTAAATATGTTGTCTAATATATTTATTCATAGAACAAATAGTTACTTTGGCAGTCTTATTTTGCTTGTCTACTTTGTTGTTGCAGCTATTCTAAGACCTGTAATAATTAAGAAGCATGAAAAAAATAGTACTCTATTCCTTTATTTAAGTCAGATACCGGTTATTATATGTGGAATACTTATGGGTACGGTGTTTGATCCTGAGAATATTACAATCACATTTTTCCTTCTTCTAATCTGTATGCCGGTATGTATACTGGACAATCCATTGAGGCATTTTCTATATACGATATCAATGATGATACTGTATCTTTCGGCTGGCTTTATGTTCAAAGATGAGTCAATATTTAGTCTTGATCTTGTTCATGCTCTCAGTTTTATGATGGGGGCCGTCTTTGTAGATCTATTTGTTTTATCAGAGCGGTTTGATAATATTGAGAATTATGTTTTGTCTGAAAGGAAGGCGAGACATGATGAGATGACTGGTTTAAAAAATAGATATGCGCTAAAGATGGAACTTGATAACTTTGCAAATAAGCGTGTCTGTGCAGGGATCCTTTCTATTGATTATTTTAAGTTCTTCAATGATATGTTTGGACATGATTTTGGAGAAGAGATGGTAAGCTATCTTGGAAAAGTAACAATGGAGACTTTTGGGGATGAAAATTGTTACAGATTTGAAAGCGATGAGATACTTATATTAGACAATAAATCTTCTGAAAATGAATTCAAAGAAAAGCTTCAGCAAATGAAGGAAGGATTTAAGGAGATTATTATTAGAGATAAGAAATTCCATCCATCATGTAGTATAGGATTTGTTTATGGAACTCCTGTTTCCGGAGAGGATATGAGTGAGCTTATCAGACATGCTGATGTCAGACTTCTGGAAGTTAAGGGAAATGTCAGAGGGCTGGTTATGGGATTTCCATATGATAAGAGTCAGAAGAGGCAGACAGATATTCTGTCTGAGGTTGCAAAGACAAATGATGTCAGAACCCTTGATGAGATAACCGGAATACCTACTATGCAGTTTTTCCGTATTAGAGCAGATGAAATGCTTGGAAACATTTTGGATATTGGTAAGAAACCATCAGTTGCATATTTCAATATTGGAAATTTTAAAGCTTATAATGAAGAAAATGGTTTCCGTAAGGGAGATAGTCTGCTAAGAAGTATTGCGGATATTATAAAGGAAGAATTCGAAAACAGGTTGATAGCTAGATTTGCGGAGGATCATTTTGTGGTTCTTTGTTATCGAGAAGAGATAGAAGAAAAAATTCTAAATGTTATAGGAAGAGTAAAACCACTTTTTGGTGGTATCAATATGACTATTAAAGCAGGTGTGGCAGAATTTACTGAGGGAGAAAATGTGGGTATTACCTGCGACAAAGCAAAGCTTGCCTGTGATAGTATAAAGCATGAATTTGGTAAGAGCATAGAATATTATAGCGATAAGCTGGAGAATAGAAACAGGCTTCAGAGATATGTGGTATCTCATATTGATGAGGCGATTGAAAGAGGTTATCTAAGAGTTTATTATCAGCCAATAGTTGATATTTCCACTGGAAAGATCATAGAGCTTGAAGCGTTGGCTAGATGGATTGATCCTATACATGGATTTTTATCTCCAGGAGATTTTATTCCACCTCTTGAGGAAGCGAAGCTTATTCATAAAATAGATAGATTCATATCTGAACAGGTGTGTCAGGATCAGGAAATAGTTAAGAGAAGAGCAGGATATACAGTCCCTGTTTCAATAAACCTTTCAAGACTTGATTTCATGATCACAAATGTGGTAGAAAGCCTGAAAGATATAGTATCCCAGAATCATGTGGAAACCAGTAGTATTCATTTGGAAGTAACAGAGAGTGCACTGGTTAAGGATAGTGAAGAGCTTAAAAAGAAACTGAATGAGTTAAAGATAGCGGGATTCGACATCTGGCTAGATGATTTTGGAAGTGGATATTCTTCACTTAATTCTCTTCAGGAGTTCAACTTTGATGTGGTTAAGGTTGATATGAGATTTATGAGAACTCTTGAGAGTAATCCGCAGACAAAGATTATCGTAAAATCAATTATTGAAATGACTAAAAACCTTAAACTTAAGTCTTTGGTTGAGGGAGTTGAGACTGAGGCACAGTATAACTTTATTAAAGAAATAGGTGTAGACCTGGCTCAGGGCTTCCTTTTTAGCAGACCTGTTCCGCTGGATGAGTTGAAATTTGATTCTTCCATATAAATCTAATGTTTCACAAAACCAGTAATATGGGGAATCTAAAGAGGGTTTATATCGCAATTTTTTAGTCAGTTTGAAACAAGTTTTTCGTTGTCAAAATTTTACAAAAAGAGTAAACTGTAAAGCTGTAGCGCTGATGAGGCTGTAGCTTTGCAGTTTTTTCTTTAATGAAGCGTATATTTTTGGTAAAGTGATAGACGGTAAAATGGAAAGACAATAATTATAGATAGTGGAGAGAGGAAAATATGATATCAAAGTTCAGTGTTAAAAGACCCTATACTGTGTTTGTAGGTGTTATTGCGGTGATCGTTATCGGAATTGTTGCCCTTATGAGGATGACAGCCGATCTTCTGCCGGATATGAACCTGCCTTATGTAATTGTTATAACTACAGATATGGGTGCCAGTCCAGAAACGGTGGAGAAGGAGGTTACTGCACCAATAGAGGCTTCTCTTGCAACTACCTCTAATCTAAAGAATATTCAATCCATGTCGTACAATAGTTATTCGACTGTCATTCTTGAATATGAACAATCCTCAAATATGGATGCAACCATGATAGAGATTCAACAGAGTCTGGATCAGATTGAAGGACTTTTGCCAGATTCAGTAGGAACACCTATTGTTATGCAGATTAATCCGGATATGCTTCCAGTTATGGTAGCTGCTGCAAATGTGGAAGATATGGATTCTATCCAGCTTAGTGATTATATAGAATCTGATATACTTCCTCAGCTTGAGAGTATAGAGGGCGTTGCTTCTGTATCTGCAACAGGTGGAATAACTGAAACAGTTCAGGTTACTATGAATCAAAAAAAGATTGATGCACTGAACGATAAGATAATGGACGAAATAGATGAGCAGTTCCAGGAGGCTAGAGATAAGATTGCTTCTTCTAAGGAAGAAATTGAGTCTGGTCAAAATGCTGTTGATAAGGGTAAGGACACTCTGGCTAATTCTGTCAGCGAGAATCTGGCAACACTTCAGACTACACAGATAGAGCTTTATCAGACTGAAGATGAACTTACAACTCAGAAGGATACATATCAGGATACCTATGATACATTAGGAACGACTATAGATACACTCAATACTACATATGATAGTGCAAAAACCCTTGCAGATGGTATCGCCAGTCTTAAGTCTGTTATTGATCTTTATGATCAGGGACTTTTGGATGATACTACATTTCCAGCTTCAGCAGGAATGGATATAGTTACAGCAAGAACACAGCTTGCAACTTATCAAGCACAGCTGGATGCGGTAAATGCACAGATTAAGGAAAATACCAGTGCTCTTGCTGATTATGGCATTACGGTTGAGACCTATGAGGATCTTCCAAATGCAGTTGCTGAACTTGAAGCAAAAAGAATTGAGATAAATACAGGAATTGAAACTATAAATACAGCTATAGAGCAGGTTCAAACAGGAAAGACTACAACTAGTGAAGCAGTAGAAGCTCTAAATAAAACAGGAATCAAGCAGTCTATTACACTTGCTGAAAGCTCAGCTCAGCTTTCGCAGGGAATGACACAGTTGGAAAGTGCTGAGGATACCATAGATGATACTATGGAAACAACAAAAGATGCTGCTGATCTTAATACGATTCTTTCTATAGATACTCTAAATAATCTGCTTATGGCTCAGAACTTTGATATGCCTGCAGGTTATGCTGATGGAAAATCAAGTAAAGAAGGTCAGTATCTGGTTAAGGTAGGTACTGGTGTGGCAGATGCTGATGAACTGGCGGATACTATACTTATCGATCTTGGGATGGATAGTGTTGGAGTTATTCGTCTTTCTGATGTGGCGGATGTTGAGCTGGTTGACGACTCTGAAGAGGTTTATGCAAGGTTAAATGGAAAGCCTGGCATGTTGCTTTCATTTGAGAAGCAGACAGGTTACTCAACAGGTAATGTATCTGATGCAATACTTGCTAAATTTGAAAGCCTTGAAAAATCTGAGGATGAAAATATCAGTTTTTCAGTCCTGATGAATCAGGGTGTATATATTGATATGATCGTTAAATCTATCCTTCAGAATATGATCATTGGAGCGGCTCTTGCTATTCTGATACTTATCATATTCCTGAAAGATATTAGACCTACTATCATTATTGCTTGTGCAATTCCTTTATCTGTGATTTTTGCCATAGTACTTATGTACTTTACAGATATTTCTCTTAATATCATTTCTATGTCGGGACTTACCCTTGGTATAGGAATGCTGGTGGATAACTCCATCGTTGTTATTGAAAATATTTACAGACTTCATAAAGAAGGTGAACCGATAAAGAAGGCTGCTGTATATGGAGCCAGTCAGGTTGCCGGTGCGATAACGGCATCTACACTTACAACTATGTGCGTTTTCCTTCCTATCGTATTTACTGAAGGACTTACAAGACAGCTCTTCGTAGATATGGGTCTCACTATTGCATATACACTTTTGGCGTCTCTTATTGTTGCTCTTACATTGGTTCCTGCTATGGCTCAAGGAATCCTTAGAAAGACTGAAGAGAAGAAAACTGAAGAAGGAAAGTTCATGAAAGCGTATGGAGCACTGCTTCAGGGTGCTATGAGATTTAAGCCTTTAGTATTTGTATTGATGATTGTTCTCTTTGGTGGAGCTATAGCACTGTCTCTTTCAAAAGGTACAGAGTTTATGCCTGAGATGCAGAGTGATCAGATTACAATAACCATGTCTGCTCCAAAGGATGAGACAAGAACTTTTGAAGAGATGACTGGTTACGCAGATGAGCTTGTAGAAAAACTTCTTGAAATAGATGAGGTTGAAACTATCGGTGCCATGATTGGAAATGGTACAACGCTGGGCTCACTTAACATGTCCAGTGGAGATGATGTTTCTATCTATGTGCTACTTAAGGAAGATTCGAAATTAAGTAATGCTGAGATAATTGAAAAAATCAACAAGGCTGCTGAGGGAATCGATTGTGAAGTGGCGGCTAGTGCTGAAATTATGGATATGAGCATGCTTACAGGAAGTGGAGTATCCATTATGATTAAGGGCCGTGACATGCAGACTCTTCAAAAATTGGCAGGAGAATGTGCAGATGTTCTTGAAGCTACTGAAGGAGTGGATGAAGTAGATGATGGTCTTAATAATATGACGAAGACCTTCGTTATAACGGTTGATAAGAAAAAGGCTGCAGAATATGGAATGACTGTAGCGCAGGTATTTACACTCGTTTCTTCAAAACTTGCTTCTACACAGTCAACCACTACTATAGAGACGGATCTTAAGGACTATGATGTGTTTGTGGAAACAGACGAACAGTCAACTATTACTATTGATGATATAAAGAATATAACATTTGAATATACAGATAAATCAGCAAGTGCGTCTGATAAGTTTTCGGATGATGACGATGATGACAATGAGGATGAAGAAGATAAGGGAAATGAACCAGAAGAGATTCCACTTTCCAGAATAGTTACATTCTCAGAGGAAGAAGAACTTTCAAGCGTTCTCCGTGATAATCAGAATAGATATATAAATGTATCCGGAAATCTTATGGAGGGTTATAATATTGGACTCGTTGGTTCTCAAATAGAGAATAAACTAAAGAGTATCGCTGTTCCTGAAGGATATTCTATAGCTATGGAAGGTGAGAACCAGACAATCAATGAAGCTATGCGTCAGGTAATGCTCATGATGTTCCTGGCTGTTATACTCATTTACCTTATCATGGTTGCACAGTTCCAGAGCCTTAAGTCACCATTCATCATAATGTTTACTATACCTCTGGCATTTACGGGAGGTTTCATGGCATTATTCCTTACAGGCAAGGCAGTATCTGTTATAGCCATGATTGGTTTCGTAATGCTTTCAGGTATCATCGTTAATAATGGTATCGTGCTTGTGGATTATATTAATCAGCTTAGACGAGAAGGAATGAGCAAGAAGGAGGCGATTGTTGAATCTGGAAAGACCAGACTTCGTCCGGTTCTTATGACAGCGCTGACAACAATCATTTCAATGTCAACTATGGCTGTTGGAATGGGTAAAGGTGTGGAAATGTCACAGCCTATGGCCATTGTTGTTGTAGGTGGTATGGTCTATGGAACTGTTCTAACACTTGTGTTGGTGCCATGTCTGTATGATGCCTTTAATAAAGAAAAGGATATGACAGAAGAAGAGTTGTAGAAATTTTAAATGTTATAAGAGATTATAATAAGAAAATATAAAAAGAAAATATTAAAAGAGACAATGTGATGTGGGACTCAGCCCTAAGTCATATTGTCTCTTTTGATTTATTTATTTGATTCTATTTTTTCTTAATTGGAACAAATCTATTTGTGTTTAAGTAGTACTCTTTATAATCGTCGCCAAATTTTTTAAAGAGCATTGGTTCTTCAGTGGATTTCATCATTACGCCCAGCAGCCACCAATAAATAAGTGGGATTACATACATATAAATGTTTCCTGAGCAAAAGAGTGCGCCAGCACACATGAATATTACACCGCCATACATTGGATTTCTTGTTTTGCTGTAGATACCTGTTGTTACCAGTTTTCCCATCTGAGCATTTGTTAAAATGTCAGCGGAACTGATTGACTCTACAAAGATGAAAAGTCCCAGTACTGCAAACAGTACTCCAAAACCGATATAGGTATATCTAAGAGGAGCAGAATGTGAAACTCCAATATTAAATGGTTTAATGTGCCCCAGGATTATGAATACTACCGTGGCAATGGAAATAATAGGAACAAACTTGAAACCGCTACCATATTTTGGCATTGATGTATTTTTATTTATTGGAGTGACCTCGTTATCCAGGTCGTCCATACTGTCAGATACGGCTTGGATGGTTTCGGAGGCTGCTGAATTAACAGTATTATTTGTTTTTTCTAAAATGTCATTAATACTATCTGATGCAGTGGCTGTTTCCTGAGAACCTTCTTTTGATTCTGCTGTATCGGAAGGACTGGCTGAACCATAATCTCCTTTAATCTCTCTAAGAAGCTTCTCTTTCTCTTCCTGGATCTTTTTTAGTTCTTCGTCCGAATAATTATCTGAAAGGTTGTTATTTAAAGCCATTTTCTTTTCCTTTCTATTATTATCTCTATTATTATTTCTATTTTCGTTTCTAAATTAATTTATATAAAGCATAAACCTGTTTTGTCTTAAAGTATATTCGCCTAAATAGGTCACAAAAAACAATGTATAGTATAGCACTACGAAGAATTAAACGCAATTTTTTGAGACTTAGTTCACAGTAACTTCAAATGGACGCCTGTATTAAGGTGTATCCAATAAACCGTGAATAGTAGCTTTTTATAACAAAATCATTCTTTCATAACCCTGTCTAATATGGTAAAATAAGAAACGATTTGTTAGGGGAAAAGTTAGGAAAAAATGTAATATTTTGTAAAGCAAAGGATTGCATATTGTGAAGTGATATGGCACAATATCAATTACGCTTTATAATTTCAAAGCCAATGATTTTTATCTTAATTTTTATCTTGATTTTTATCTAATGAATTATTATTTTTGATTTTTAAATAATACTTAAAATAATTACTTGAATTAATTTGAGGAAGAAATGTCATATTTAGCTTTATATAGAAAATTTCGTCCAGACAGCTTTGATGCGGTTAAGGGACAGGAACATGTAGTAAGTACATTAAGAAATCAAATAAAGCATAACAGGGTAGGCCATGCCTATCTTCTTTGTGGTACAAGAGGAACAGGTAAAACAACTATTGCCAAACTTATTGCAAAGACCATGAACTGTGATAATCCTACTGAGAATGGACCATGTGGTAAATGTGACAGCTGCAGAGCTATTGCGGATGGAAGTTCCCTCAATGTTATGGAGATAGATGCTGCTACACATAGTGGAGTAGATAATATAAGACAGATAAATGAATCAGTTCAATATGCGCCTGCAAATGGTAAGTATCTAGTATATATAATCGACGAGGCTCACCAGCTTTCAAAGGGTGCATTTAATGCGCTTCTTAAAACTATAGAAGAGCCACCAGAATATGTTATATTTATCTTTGCAACAACGGATGATTATACTCTTCCGATAACCATTAAATCCAGATGTCAGAGATTTGATTTCCATAGGATTCCAGTAGATATAATTGCTGATAGAATGGAAGAAATCATTCAGGCAGAGGGGGAGAGTGCTGACAGAGAAGCGCTTCTCTATATTGCCAGATTGGCAGATGGTTCCATGAGAGATGCGCTGTCTATTTTGGACGAATGTATTTCTGCAAAACCAGGAGAAAAGCTGGATAGAGATACAGTACTTAAGATAGTAGGTTCTGTATCTACTGAAATATATATTAGGATGTTACAGGCTATCTCTGAGCAGGATTCAGAAGCTATGCTCAGCATTGTTGATGAGACTATCTGGTCAGGAAAGGATCTCACCAAATTTGCAGACGATATGGCGTGGTTTGTGAGAAATATGTTATTCTTGAAGCTGTCGCCGCAACTGAAAAATGAACTTGATCTTACCAGTGAAAATATTGCAAATATGCAGGAGCTGGGAGAAAGATATAGTAAAGAGCAATTGGCAGAATATTTGAATACACTTCAGTATTTGTGCGCCGATATCAGGAAATCTTCAGTTAAGCGTGTAACTCTAGAGATGACATTTATCAAGATGATGTATCCGGAAGCAAAGGGAGATTATGAAGCTCTTGCTGCCAGACTTGATAGATTAGAAAAAGGTGGGGTTCCTGAGACGCCTGCCAGTGTGCCTGGAAAATCTTCAGGAGTATCCATGACCACCAGAGAGCTTGAAGCCTATGTGAATGCGAAGCTGGAGAAAGAATTGGATAAGAGGATTTCCAAGATGTTGGAGGATGTGAGAAATCTTCCTGTTGATGATTTTAGCGAAAAGAAATTGTATGATGAAAATCTACAGAGTGATATAGTTAGACAGAATCTTGCAGAGAATTATCCACCAGCAGTTGTAGAAGAGCTGGTTAAAATAGGAGAAAACTGGAAAGATACATATAGGCAAATGTCACCACTGCATCAGAGGTATCTCAAGGGAGTGGAGATAATAGTACCTAAAGACTATGCCGAAAAAGAACCTTATCTTATATTGGCGTTTAACAGTCGAACAACAGATGAAACTCAAAGAGAATATCTTATGAAACCTCGTACAAAAGAGTTTATTGAAGAGTCTCTTGAGGAGATATATAAGAGAAAGATAAAGGTGCAGATAGATTTCAGGGATGAAGGTAACTCTGGAATTGATAATGATTCAGTTGCAATTACTAGACTGGTCAAAAAGATGAACGGTCTTGTTAATATAGTAGAAAGTGAGGATGATTATAATGGCTAAAAGAGGTGGATATCCTGGAGGAATGATGCCAGGAAATATGAATAATCTGATGAAGCAGGCTCAGAAAATGCAGAAGCAGATGGAGGAGACTCAGGCTGAGCTTGAAGCAAAGGAGTATGAAACTTCAGCTGGAGGCGGAGTTGTTAAAGTTAAGATAAATGGTCAGAAAGAGATTACTGAGCTTATCATTGACCCGGAAGCAGTAGATCCAGATGATGTTGAGATGCTTCAGGATGTTATTATGGCAGCAGTAAATGAGGCAATCAGAATTCAGGCTGACGATGAGAAGGAACAGCTTAGTAAGATCACAGGCGGCATGGGTGGCGGCCTTGGCGGTTTATTCTAAGAATGATTTAGGGCATTTTAAATATTGTGACAATAGATTTTCTGAATAGAGGTCTGATTTATGAATATATATGGCGGTGAGGTTAACCGACTGATTGAAGAACTTGGAAGACTGCCTGGTGTTGGACAGAGAAGTGCTCAGAGGCTTGCTTTTCATATAATAGGAATGCCGGATGACAGGGCATTTGCTCTTTCTGATGCTATTGTAAATGCAAAAAAGAATATCAGGTATTGTAAGGAGTGCTGTACCATTACTGATCAGGAATTATGTCCGGTATGTTCTGCTCCGGGAAGAGACCATAAGACTATTATGGTAGTTGAATCCTCGAGAGATATGGCGGCTTATGAAAGGGTTGGAAAATACGAGGGAGTATATCATGTGCTTCATGGTGTTATTAATCCAAGTCAGGGCATAGGTCCACAGGAGATAAGACTCAAAGAACTGATGGTAAGACTTCGGGAGGATGTGGATGAGCTGATCATTGCTACTAATTCCAGCGTGGAAGGAGAAGCGACAGCAATGTACATTTCCAAGATAGCAAAACCTGCAGGAATTAAAGTTTCCCGAATTGCAAGTGGTGTTCCAGTTGGTGGTGACCTTGAGGTAACAGATGAAATGACTTTGCTGAGGGCTCTTGAAGGCAGAGTTGACATGTAGAGAAGATAAGCAGAGAAGATAAAGAGAAGATAAAGAGAAGATAAAGAGAAGATAAGCAGGGAATAGCAAAGCTTATAATAGCAGTGTAATATTCTTCGGGAAATGGGTTTCATAATTTGGAGTGGTTCTGAGTAATGCGAAGAATTTTATAGCAGAATATAATCAAGGAGGGGTTAGCAACATGAAAAAAATAGGTATTTTAACAAGTGGTGGCGATTGTCAGGCTCTCAATCCAACAATGAGAGGTGTTGTAAAGGGACTGGAAAATCTTTTTGGGGATGTTGAGATATATGGTTTCCTTGAAGGTTACAAGGGACTTATATATGGAAACTACAAGAAGATGGAACCAATGGAGTTCTCTGGCCTTTTAGCTAAGGGTGGTACAGTACTTGGTACATCAAGAGTGCCATTTAAGTATCTTGATACTCCTACAGATGATGGTGTTGAGAAAGTTCCAGCAATGATCAAGACATATAAGAAACTTGAGCTGGACGGCCTTTTCGTTTTAGGTGGAAATGGTTCTCAGAAGACTGCTAACAGATTGTATCAGGAAGGTCTTAATGTTATAGGACTTCCAAAGACTATTGATAATGATATCTGGGGTACAGATGTAACATTTGGATTCCAGAGTGCTATTGATGTAGCTACTCATGCGATTGACTGCATTTATACAACTGCTGAGTCTCATAATAGAGTATTTGTAATTGAGACAATGGGACATAAGGTAGGTTGGATTACACTTTATGCCGGTGTTGCAGGTGGCGCTGATGTTATTCTGTTGCCAGAGATACCTTATGATATGAAGAAAGTATATAAGGCAATCGAAAAGAGAAGGAAGATGGGTAAGAAATTTGCTATCATCGTGGTGGCAGAAGGTGCTATCTCCAAGGATATCGCTAAACTTCCTAAGAAAGAGAAGAAAGCTAAACTTGCAGAAAGTCAGTATCCATCAATCGCTTACGAGGTTGCTCATGATATCCAGCAGAAATATCCTACTGCAGAAGTAAGAGTCGCTGTTCCAGGACATACACAGAGAGGTGGAAATCCTGATGCGTATGATAGAGTTCTTTCCAGTCGATTTGGTGCTAAGGCAGCCGAACTCTTTAAGGAAAAGGACTTTGGTAAGCTGGTAGTATTTAAGAATAATGAAGTAACAGCAATTCCTATGGAAGAGTCAGCTGGAAAACTTAAATATGTTGATCCTGATAATCAGCTTATTCAGGAAGCTAAGACACTTGGAATCTCATTTGGAGATTAATAAGCTGAAAAAAATATAGAACCTTAGGTTTAGTAAATGATTAAACGAGTTATATTTGGGTCGCTCCTATTTATAGTTTTATATATAGGAGCGGCTCTATCCTTTAACTACATACATAATAAGGACAGAGAGACAAGGCCGGTAGAAGGATATAATCCTACCATGGGAAAAGCATACATCTATTATGATGGACAGATGATCAATTCCATGTTGGGTTATAAGGCTACACTGGACACCAGTTTATATAGAGACAGTATCTTCCCTGTGGATTCCTCCAAGACCGTAAATATTGTTCTTCCTGATTCGATTGATAGTGGAGCTGATATAAGATATGAGCTCCGTTCTTTTGATGGAAGCAATCTGGTAGAAGAGGGCGATTTTAGATTTGTATCTACTGAAGATAAGATGACTCAATATACTACAACTCTTCGAATGGATATGACTGAAGGGTTGGAATATAGCTTTGTCATAAAAACAGTCAAGGGAAATGAGTCCATAAACTTTTATTCTAGAGTTGTGCGTCTTTCATCATCTAGGTTGTCAGATTTCATTTCCTATTCTCGTAGCTTCAGTGATGCTGCATATACGGGAAATGCAACCTCTCAGCTTCAGGCCAGTAGCACGGATGCGGTTACAACCTATAATGTTTCTGGTGAAGTTGCTGATATAAAGAATCAGCAGGGAGGAGCGATAGACGGTAGTGAAGTAGCCACAAGTACAGATGCCATGATTGGTGTAAATATTGCGGATATTTCTTCTGTATTTGGAAGCGCTGATGCTATGAGTACTATGTATAGCGCAACTGCTGCTGAAGAGGTTACTTCAGATGGAAATCCGGGATATGTAACCCTTAAGTCTTCCTATGAGGATGTTATATATGACGGAATGAGAATTGAAAGGCTGAATGAACCGGTTCCTAAAGTTAGAGAACTAACAGCTGACAGTGCGGTGGTTGAACTTAGATATAAAGCTATCTCTGAGGACAACGCTGGGGGAGCGGTAACTTATGCTGTTTCCGAGTTCTTTTCGCTAGAATATGATAATGGTGGAGCAAGGATAAATGTTCATGATTATAGAAGATGTGTAAATCAGGACTTTAATGAGACCTGCTTTGATGCAGTTACCAATAGTATCAGTATGGGAATTACATCGGATAGAAGTCCTCAGTTTGTAGCTGATGAGAAGTCCAAGCTCATTGCATTCGTGGCTGATAACAGCGTTTGGGTCTATGACAATACTACGAAGACATATTCCAATGCATATGGTTCTTCTACTGAGGAAGCTGAAAAAGAGAGGAGCCCACAGGAAGGCTATGGAGTTCATTTACTCATGGTGAATGAGGAAATGCTGGACTTTGTTATATATGGTCGTATAAATGAGGGACCAAGGGAAGGCGAAAATGGTGTAGCTCTATATGAGTACAACATTAAGGAATCAACTCTTAAGGAGTTGGCATTTGTAGGTGCTGATCTCAGTTTAGATGCTATGAAAATCTCTGCCGGAAGATTTTCTTATTATGATAAATCAAACAGGCATTTCTATACTCTTATTGGTGACAAACTTCTGGATGTGGATCTGTTTTCAGGACAGAAGGACATAATTGTTGAAGGTATTCCATCGGGTCAGATCCTCGTATCTGCTGATCAGACTATTGTTGCTTATCCAGATACAAGTGATAAAACAAATGTTCAGAAAGTTTCCATTATAAATTTTAAGACAGGCAAAACAGTAGAGAAAACTGAAAATGGATATGTTATTGCCATCCTTGGTTTTGTGGGTGAAGATATCATGTATGGAGTTTCAAAGGGAGAAGATGTTTCTAAAGATGTAGATGGAACTCCAGTGTTCCTTTTCCAGAAACTTTATATCGTGCATCCTGATGGCAACATAGTGAAGCAGTATGAAAAAGAAGGAACTTTGGTTTCGGGAATCACATTTGAAGATAATACTATCTATCTCAGCAGAGTATCCAGAAATGAAGAAACCGGTGAACTTGTAGAAGCTTCAGATGACTATATTTCCTATAAGCCACAGGAGGATTCCAGTGGAATAAAAGTACGTATAATCAAAAATGAAAATGATAATGATGTGGTTGAACTGAAGCTGCCGGATAATGTATTTATCAGCATCAAAAATGAAGAGCTGTTTGCAAAGGTAACAAAGTCAACAAATGTTGAAGTTGAATCCAACGACTCAGAGATAGATATGAATGGAATTTATATTTATTCGCCAATGGGCATTGCTGGAATGTCAGCCAGTGTTGGAAAAGCAGTTCAGCAGGTTTATGAGGATGGTGGTTTCGTGGTGGATGCATATGGTACAACCCTTTACCGCATGAGACAGACAAAACCGTATCTTACTGTGGCGGGTACTTTTGAATACAAGTCCGTAGATAGAGATGAAGATTCATTTGCAGCTTGTAATTATATGTGTGCTCTTGCTGCAGGGCTTCCAGCAGATTATGATGAGATAAGAACCATCGATAATTGGGAAGAAAGCTTCAAAAAGTATGGAAATGATGTCAAAGGTATAAATATTTCCGGAGTCAAGATGAACACGGCCATTGGTTATCTTAGCGATGGCTATCCATTTGCCGCAAGAATTGGTGACAGATATGTTCTGGTGGTGAGCTATAATGATGATTTTATCAGATATTATGATCCCGTGGAAGATCAGGAAGTGAGATTGATGAGGTATCTGTTCCAGCTAAAAGTAAACGATAAGGGAAATGAATTCTATACATATTATAAATAGGGGATTGAGCGGAGGATCTACTTAGTGATGCAGACTTACAAAAGTCCTGTGTTAGAAGAAGTGCAGTTTCATATGAATCCCATATCTGCTTTCAGCAGAATATTATAAAGGAGGATAAATACTCTTTCACATAAATGTGAGAGTACCTATCCTCTTTTTATTTGCTTCGCGTATGGGGCTTGTTTTGAATATAAAAAGAGAGCCGCTTGGCGACGGCTTTTGAATATAAAAATAGGACCGCTTGGCGACGCTTTGAATATAAAAAGAGAGCCGCTTGGCGACGGCTTTTGAATATAAAAATAGGACCGCTTGGCGACGGTCCTATTAGTATGAAAAAATGTGGGGGAAGGTATAGAATCCTTCATTTGGAACAATTACAATATAACAAGGAATTATGTAGGTAATTCGTTTAAATTGTGAAATAATTGTGAACTATTCAAAATAGATATTTTTTTATAAAAGTTTATTAAAGAATATCTTTTGGTTTATTAAGTTATTTTATGAAGTAAGTATTGAGGTTGGGATACTTCTATCCCAGCTCTTATCACCAAATACCATATCCATATTGTTTACGATACTGTGATCTAACTCACCCTTAATAACCATATCTCTCATAATCTCAATTGCTTTCTCGTGAGAGAATCCTGTCTTATATGCTCTTTCTTCTGTTAAAGCCTGATAGATATCACAGCAAGTCATAAGTCTTTCTTCCATGGAAAGCTGATCTGCATTAAGACCTAAAGGATAACCGCTTCCATTTAACTTCTCATGATGATGTGATGCCCAGATAGTAATATCCTGCATGGACTTGTTAAGATGCTTCAAGATTTCAAAAGTATAGTTGGCGTGCATCTTCATAGTTTCGTATTCGCTATCATTCAGTCGCTCTGGCTTTTGAAGAATCTCATTTGGAATCATGAGCTTTCCAACATCGTGAAGAGCTCCGGCAAGATAGTATCTTGTGATCTTTTCTTCAGGGAACTTATAAAAGTTAGCCATCTTTCTACAGTTAACTGCAACACCGGAAGAGTGCTTACAGGTGTAGTGAGATTTGAAGTCAATGATCATTGCAATCAGAGTTGCAAGATTGAATACTTCCTGTGGAGAATACTCATCATTGAAATGCTTGGTTGCTTTCTGAAGATAATTATCGATATTTGGCAAAGTAATATAATTAAGATGCTTTGCTTTTATATATTTACAGAAACAATCAGAAATCTCTCTTGAGAAGAGAGTACCGGCGTTTGACTTAACATAGTATATGATTGCACCGTGAGTATCACGGGATGATGTTGTAAGATCGAAATTATTATCCAGATTATCAGCGAGATGGATAATCTGAGCCTTGATAGGTGTTCTATCGTGGGTCCTTCCCTGTGGACCAGAACCATCAGCGTTCTCATGGTGAAGAAGGATTACATCTCTGTTATTGGTTCTAAAAGGCATATACTTTGTATTGCTTTCTCCAATAATGCAGCGACGCATATTGAAATCGTGCTGACTATATCCTTCGCCATTATTATACTTTTTATATTCGATCTCTTCCTGATTTACCTGTGTGAGAGCATTATCATGAAGAATAGAAAAAGCTGCTAGATCTATAAGCTCGTCAGCGGATAATCCTAAAGCTTTTCCCAGAGTGATAGAAAGGGCGGCAATTCTCTTGCAATGACCATATCTAACACCTAAAAGCTCACGCTCCACGGCATCGAATCCAGCAGAAACTGCATATAACATTTCATTTAAATCTATCTTCAAACTTGTAAAACCTCACAAAAACTACATAATCTTTCAAAATATTATAATACAGCAAAATGAACTCTTAGGCAATAGTTGAGTTGAGATTTTAGAAATTTTTGGGTACTATGTAATAGTGAAAAATGTGTCTTTATACAGTATATTTATACAGTATATTTATATAAGGATTTATATATGGCTTGGTATATATTATACTACTAATATAATATACAAAGTTCACCCTTGCAAAACATAAGAATTGTAGTATCATTATTATTAGCACTCAGTACATTAAAGTGCTAACAAGATAAATTTGGAGGTACAAATGTTAACTATACCTATTTACGATACAATACTTCTTCCAGATGTAACATTTTACTTTAAAAAAGAAGTGATAGAGGATTGGAATGTTGATGAACTTGAAGTGGGGGATGTGATCGCATTTGCCATGCTCAGGGAGGATATGGATATATCTGATACGACATTAGAAGATATTTATCCTATCGGTGCATCAGCGAGAATTGATTCCATCGATGGAGATGGAAATGTTAAAGTCAGGACCATCGAAAGAATAAGCATTATGTATATGACCAGGGACAAGGACGGCACTATTGATGCGGAAGTTGTTTCACGCCCTGAGATAGAGGACATGGATAAGGATGAGCTGAAGGAACGATTCGAAAAACTGAAATCCAAATTCCTTAAGTTCGTTCAGAATTATCAGTGGGGCCTGTGGGCTAGAGGCTTTATACTTCAGTGGAAAAATGTAAATGAATTAGCTTGTTCTATGACTGGTTACTTCAGTATTACCTGGGAAGAAAAGTATGAGCTGGTTGAAGTAGATAGTCAGAAAGAAAGATTTGATCTTATTGAGCATATGTCTTATTCATTTATGGAGCTGGCTGATGTGGCTGAAAATGCTGAGTTGGAGCAGCAGGCTCGAAATGAAAGCATCTATAGAGAAGATGCAATCAAGAAACAGATAGAGATTCTTCAGAGAGAGCTGGATGAAATGCATCCGGAAAACATTTCTGATGTTAGAAGATTTGAAATGGCTATTACAGAATCGGGTATGAATCCAGTGGCTGAGAAGGAAGCCAGAAAAGTTCTTAACCGAATGAAGCAGGAGGGCCAGGATGGTCATGAGTATGGAATGCTTTATGATTATCTGGATTTTGTCACAAGTCTTTCCTGGAAGAATGAAGAATATGTTCCGATAGATCTGAATAAAGCTGAGGAGATACTGGATAAGGAACACTATGGACTTAAGAAGGTAAAGACTCGTATCATTCAGCAGCTGGCGGTTATGGCCCTGAATAAAAAACAGTCCGGATCTATCCTGCTCTTTGTGGGTGCTCCTGGAACTGGTAAAACAAGTATTGGTCAGAGTATCGCTGAGGCGCTGGGAAGAAAATATGTTCGTATTTCTCTCGGTGGTGTCAGAGATGAGGCTGAGATAAGAGGTCATAGAAGAACTTATATAGGTGCTATGCCTGGACGAATTATGGAGGGTATGAAGAGGAGCGGAGCCTCTAATCCTGTTATGGTTCTTGATGAGGTTGATAAGCTTGTTCGTGATTACGGTGGAGATCCATCCTCTGCACTTCTTGAAGTTTTGGATCCTGAACAGAACGATAGTTTCACAGATCATTATATGAATGTGCCATACGATCTTTCAAATGTACTTTTTGTATGTACTGCCAATTCGACAGATACTATACCTGAGCCATTGCTTAATCGTATGGAGATTATTGAATTCCCTGGCTATACAGCTACTGAGAAATTCCAGATTGCCAAGAAGCATCTTATTCCTAAGGCTATGAAGGCTACGGGAATCCGTCGTAAGAATATGACAGTAACAGATGCTGCCATCAGGTCAATCATTTCGGATTATACAATGGAGTCTGGTGTCAGAGGTCTGAAGAAGCAGATTGAAACGGTTATGAGATATGGAGCTGTTCAGCTGGTAAAGGGAAATAATGAAAAGATTTCAGTTAAGCCTGCAAATCTTCGTGAATTCATAGGACATAGAGGTATAACTCATGATATTATAGACAAGAAGTCTGTTCCTGGAGTTGTAACAGGACTTGCATGGACTATGGCTGGTGGAGAGATTCTATTTATAGAAACTAAGACAGTGCACGGTTCAGGAAAGATTACGATTACCGGTCAGCTGGGTGATGTTATGAAGGAATCTGTGGAAATTGCCATAAGTCTGGTAAAGGATATGTATCCAGTTGAGACTAGAAATATTTCCAAGGTGGATCTGCATATTCATGTGCCTGAAGGAGCGGTTCCAAAGGACGGACCATCTGCAGGTATAACTATAGTGACAGCACTGACATCGCTCTTTATTGGAAAATCTGTGGATCCAAGGATTGCTATGACAGGTGAGGTTTCACTTCGTGGAAATGTTATGCCTATCGGTGGACTTCCAGAGAAGCTTATGGCTGCAGTAAGAGCAGGAGTGAAGACAGTATTCATTCCTGAAAAGAATGTGGAAGACTTAGAAGATGTGGCTGAAGAGGTAAAGAAGGAATTAAATATTATTCCGGTTAAGAAAATATCTGATGTGATCAAGCAGGTGTTTTAATATCAAAAAATAATTAAAAAATGCTCATTGGTAAAGCAATTTGAGCGAATAAAGGGGAAGAAGATGGCGCGTGAGAAGAAGTTGGCATTTACCTATAATGCTCCAGTAACACTTACATTTGCGATTATAGCTTTTGTTGTTCTGGTTATAGGATGGATAACAAAAGGAAAAAGTACAGAATTATTCTTTGAAGTATATAGAAGTAAGATAAGTGTCACATGGTTCGTAAGATTATTTGGACATGTGCTGGGACATGGCTCCTTGTCACATTACGCCAGCAATATGACGCTGTTCCTTTTATTAGGACCGGTTCTAGAAGAAAAGTATGGTGGTCCAACGCTTATAGAAGCCTTTTGCCTGGTGGCAGTAATATCTGGGCTGGTTAATATTATTTTCTTCCCGGGAACTGCTCTCTTAGGAGCAAGTGGTCTGGTATTCATGATGATTATTTTGGTATCTGCTTCAGACTTGAGACATGGGGAGATACCTATAACTATGATCCTGGTTATGATTGTATATCTTGGCTCTGAACTATGGACTATGGTGGTTTCTCACGATAATGTTTCTCAGTTGACACATATTATCGGAGGACTCTGCGGAGCTATATTTGGAGGGATACTCAATTCGAGGCATAGTGACTAGTAATTTAGCAGCCATTCTGGCATAAATGGAAAATAATTTTCCATTTATGTCAGAATGGCTTTTTTTGTGTTTATGCCGATTGAAAGCGATGCTATTATGTCTTTTTTGTAGCTTATTTTCCTTGTAACCTACATTGATTAGTTATATAATGGGGATTGGTTTATTTTTGGAGGAAAGGAGATGAAATCTTGAGTAAGAAAAAGAAAAATGGAACAATTATTGTTTCTGGTCTTGTTCTAGTACTACTCATCGTCGGAATAGTCATAAATGGTATTGGCGAAAAACATGAGACTATACAGCAAGCTATGAAGGATGCGGTTATTCATAACGAGAATCGTATTAACTTCTTCGGGCTTTCTGTTGATCCTTCGTTAATATCTGCATATTCTGTTACAGCCATCATCCTATTATTCGCACTTGTGATCAGGATTTTCTTCGTACCAAAGTTTAAAATGGTTCCTGGAAAATTCCAGATGCTTGTGGAGGAATGGGTAAAGGTATTTGACGGAATTGCAAAATCAAACAGTCCTCACAGACATAAGTTCTTGAGTATATATGTATTTACCGCTGGAACATATATCTTTGTAGGTACCATGTTTGAGCTCTTTGGAGCACAGGCTATAACAACTGAGGGACATGCAGTTTCACTTCCAGCTCCGCTGGCTGATATTAATGGAGCGGTTGCTATGGGTGTTATGTCATACTTGGTTATTTTGTCCGGAGGTATTGCAGGCAACAAGTTCAAGGGAGTACTTCTCACACTTAAAGAGTTCACACTTCCAGTTTCAATGAGTTTCCGTCTATTCGGTGCATTACTTTCTGGAATGTTGGTAACAGAGCTGGTTTATTACTTTATAACACTTAGTTTTGTTCTTCCAGTTATAGTAGGTGTAATGTTTACAGTTCTTCACGCATTGATTCAGACATATGTACTTACAATGCTTACTTCACTATTCTATGGAGAAGTTTCTGAGGTACATGAGAAAAAACCAAAAGACAAGAAAAAAGATAAAACAAAAGATACAAAAAAAGATACAATAGAAAATAATATTATAGCAGAGGTATAAAAATGAAACTAATTAAGAAAACAATGTTACTTTTAGGACTTTTAGTAGCAGTTTTTGCATTTTCAGCTTTTGCTGCTCCAAAGGCAGTTTATGCTGCTGATACAGAAACAGTTGCAGAAGAGGAAGAAGCAAATGATGATGCTACTGGCGCAAAGGCAGTTGCTGCTGCTGTAGCTATTGGACTTGCAGCACTTGGTGGTGCAATTGGTATGGGTATGCTTGTATCAAAGTCTACTGAAGGTATTGCTCGTCAGCCTGAGGCAGAAGGTAAGATCAGAACAACAATGATCATGGGTCTTGCTTTCGTTGAGACAGTTGTTATTTATGCACTTATCGTTTCGATACTTGTTATATTCGTCCTATAATTTAGGAAACAATTATTTTGTAAGATTAAGAGAGGTATAAAAAATGCCATTAGGAATAGATTTGACACAGATCCTGCTTCATCTTCTGAATGTTGTGATCCTTTTTGTTGGACTTTATTTGATCCTTTATAAGCCGGTTATGAATTTCATGAAGGCTAGAGAAGATCATTACAAGGAAATGGATGAAAAGGCGAAGACTGCACTTGCAGAAGCTGAAGAGAAGAATGCTGAAATAGAAGAAAAACTTAAGGGCTTAGATTCTGAGATTTCACAGCAGAAGAAGAAAGCATCTATGGATATAGCTGAAATGAGAT
>CAMNGU010000024.1 GCA_946538525.1 uncultured Lachnospiraceae bacterium | reverse complement strand
TTTTTTAGGGGAAAGTGCTGAGGAGGCTAAGAAAATCGGTATTGAAATTGATGCAATAAACTTAGAACGAATCTTATAGATACATTTCCATATTTTATAAAGATCAAATAGATTTTTTTTAGCTCAACTAACATCAATATGTACTCAGGCAAGTTGTTTTGGTGGTATGGTTCATTTAATAAAAGATATTATAGATTATAAATAAATTATAATTATTTATAATGATTAAGATATCAATATACTCGACAATTGATTTATTGATATTAATTATAAGATTTTATGGATTCTTCATATTTATCAGTGTTATAATTATCTAGTAAATTTATGGATTATTATGATAAGTATTCATAAGAAATACGGAAGATAATGATGTGCTACTAATAGCATTGAACGAAGAATTGAGATTGTTTGATATACTAGCTGAATAAATATCGATTATATAAAGGGGCTGAAAGTGAAAATAATAAGTTTTGATGATGTTAAAAATCTAAATATTTCATATGAAGAATGTTACAAATGGGTGGAAGAAATGATTGTTCATAAAAAAGAGGCACAGCTTCCTTCGAAAATACATATGAACAATCCTGGAAATATCTTTTGTAATATTATGCCTAGCATAATTTCTGGTGTGTTTGATAATAAAATGGGTGGAGTGAAGATAGTTACAAGATATCCTGAAAGAACTCCGGCGCTAGATAGTAAGATATTGCTATTTAATGCTGATTCGGGAGAGTTTCTATCATTGATGGATGGGAATTGGATTACGGCTATGAGAACTGGAGCTGTTGCAGCTCATTCGGTAATGAAATTTGCAAAAAAAAATTTTACGACGATAGGTATGATTGGCTTGGGAAATACTGCTAGATCATCGTTACTTATTTTGGAATCGATTATTCCAAATAAAGAATTAACAATCAAATTATTAAGATATAAAGATCAGGCAGAAAGGTTTATTGAAAGGTTTGGTAAATATGGAAATCTTAAATTTGAAATCTATGATGTAGCTGATGAGGTTGTTAGTGGGGCGGATGTTGTTATTTCTTGTGCTACTTATTTTGAAAATGATATATGTTCCGATGATTGTTTTGATGAAGGTGTCTTGATTGTACCAGTTCATACAAGAGGTTTTACAAATTGTGATTTGTTTTTTGATAAAGTTTTTGCTGATGATACAGGGCATGTGGATCATTTTAAAAATTTTTCGAAATTCAAGTATTATGCAGAAGTAAGCGATGTTGTAAATGGTTTAGCTAAAGGGCGTGAAAATGATAATGAGAGGATTTTAGCATATAATATTGGGGTTTCTATTCATGATATTAATTTTGCAGCACATATCTATCAAATGTTCAAGGCTGATAAGGCAGCGTTTGATTTCCTTGGAAATGCAGATATGTTGGATCCGGTTGATAAATTTTGGGTATGAAATATGAGTTGATTTTGGGTTATATATATTTTGTTATTGATTTTTGAGAGAGAGGTAAGATATGTGTGACGTAAAAAAATTTACTGAAATATATAAAGAAATTAAAAAGCTTAACCCGGATGATACGCTTCAACTTATTATGGAAGTTGATGATGAAGAAGAGCGAAGTTTTTATCAAATGGTTGGAGATTTTTTACTTCAACAGAAACAAAAGGAAGTAATTGAAGGGAATCTCTTTTAATGAAATAATACATTTTATTTGCTGGAGTTAATGGAGCAGGTAAATCTACTCTTTATAATACCAATGATGCGTTCAAAGGAATGGAAAGAGTTAATTCTGATGAAATTGTCAAATGTATAGGTGATTGGAAAAATACTGCTGATTCTTTAGAGGCTGGTAAAATTGCAATAAGAAAGATTAATGAATTATTTTCTGAAGGAGTAACATTTAATTAGGAAACTACATTATGTGGAAAAGGTATTATTAAAAATATTTCCAAGGCTAAAAAGCTTGGTTATATTGTAGAAATACACTATGTGGGTGTGGATTCTGTTGAAATTGCTAAAGAAAGAGTTGCTCATAGGGTTAAAAATGGTGGACATGGTATTCCTGAAATTGATATCGAAAGAAAGTATTTAGAAAGTTTTAAGAGTATTAAAAGTTGTATTGATTTGGTTGACCTTGTCGTGATGTATGACAATACAGATTGTTTTCGTAGATTTGCAATATATAAAAATGGGAAAAAATATTTGATATCTAATAATTTGCCATTATGGTATAAAAAGTTTATAGATAACGAATGAGTGTTATGTAAAACAATTTATATTAAATTGAATAACTGTGTGAAAAGTTAGTAGTTGAAGTAGCAAATGCATTTCAGGAGATGGATATATTTGTTGATACGATTTCAAAAGGTCGTGTGAAGTCTTGGGGAACTGGACATGCTGTACTATGTGCTGCAGATCAGATTGATGGTTCATTTGCGGTGATTAATGCGGATGATTATTATGGTAAAGATGGCTTTAGGAAGGCGGCTCATTTCCTTTTGACTGGCAGATATGCGTTGGTTATGTATTGAGAAATACATTGTCAGATAATGGTGGAGTGACCAGGGGCATTTGTTCTGTTGAAGATGGGAAGTTGGTTAGTATAGCGGAGACGAAGGGGATTGTTAAGACTGAAGATGGCGCTGAGGCTGGTGGTGTGAAGCTGGATGTTGTAGTTTGGTCTCTATGAATTTCTGGTGTTATCCGCTGGAGTTTATTGATGTGCTGAGGAAGGGCTTTCCGGAGTTTGTCAGTGGGATGAAGGATCCACTGAAGGATGAGTACTTGCTTCCGATCATTGCGGATGGGATGCTGAAGGATGACGAGGAGTTTGAGGTGCTTCCGTTGGATGATATGTGGTTCGGTGTGACTTATCGGGAGGATAAGAAGAGTGTGATGGAGAACTTCCGGGGATGATTGTATGTTGCTGGGGAGTACGGTGAGGTTCTGTACGGGGATTTGTAGGTGTAGATGGGGACAGGTCCATTTTGCACATGGGGAATAGTTGAGCTTGAGAGGCAGTACATGAGGAGTGTTCCTTGTGTGCTGCCTTTTTTGGTGGGAACCTTGAGAATTTAGATTTTGGATGGTATGTTAGAAGTGTGGGGGAGAGTGGAGTGAATGTTTAGATGGTTCGATTATTTTTTGTCTTGGGAGAATTTTATAATGGATGGTGTAGAGATAAATAAACTGTCAAATACGGAAAGAGTTGCTTATAATTTTTTGAAAGAAGATTTTTCGTTATTGATGTCAATTGTGAAGAAGATAAAAAATAAGCATAGAAATACCTTACTGATTAATTATTTGCCATATATAGCTTTATTGATTGTTGGAGCGGATACTGTAATCGAAGAAGAGCTTTATTATGTTCAGGGAGAAGATAAGTATTAGATGGGAATCCAGGAGATTCCGGCTGCATATCCATCAAGCTATAAGATTGATCTTAGTGGATTTAATAAGTCAACAACTACAATTAAGGTTGTTGAGGGAGATAGTGTAAAAGTCAGCGTTGATGGAACAGTAGAGCCTGCTTATATACCTCTTAGTAAGGCAAAGGCTTTTGGATATGTGTATGGTCTGGATAATGTTTTCTATGATATCGAAAAAAACCTAACGGACTTGAATATGCAAGAATGATCCTTCTCATAAGGAGACACAGACCATACCTAAGCTGGCAGATAATGGTTCAGGATACATGGTTACAAATCAGTATATAGATGGTTACTGGTTAGGTTCTGATGGTGCCTGTCAGTAAAATGTGATAAAGTGATTGATGAGGGCGGAAGATTCTGATTGGGTTAGAAGAACCGTCCTCAAGGTGTAATATGGAGTTTTATATGAAGGTTGAGAAATTGATGAAACCTATTCTCTTGATTGTGATAATGCTTTTTATATTCATCATGTCTAATTCGGTGATTACGAAAGGACATGATGTTATTTATGATGCAAAGGCAGATTCTTCATATATTATTAATCATATTGGATATATGCAGGAAGGGAATGTGTTTAGTCCCATAGAGGACGATCATTATATAACCTTCTATCAGGATTCAAGATGTAGTGAGCTTTCCCTGTTATTTGAAGAGGCTCCAGATAGTGATATTGATGTTGAGGTTTGGCTGATGGATGGTTCAGGTGGGATCCTTCAGCAGGAAACTCATAAATGGAAACAAAATAAGCACATTTTCAGGATAGAGAATATTGATAGTGATGTGAAATACATTTCGCTGAAAATTGATAAGGTTTTTACAATTCACCAAATCATGGGAACAAATCCATACCACAGCAGGAAGATTCAGCTTCTATTATTTCTTGCTGTATCTGTTTTTTCTTGTGCAGTTATCTATCTTATTCCTATTAAAGATTTATATTTATCCTTTGAAAAATTGATTACATCGGTTAAAGATAACCGTCGATCCTATAGTATTACTTTGCTTGTTGTGGCAATGACTGTAGCTATAAGTATTGGCATTTCTTTTCTTGTTGGGATGGGATTATCAAATGCTGGGAAAAGAGTGAATAATTATCCAATCTCATTAAACTATCGATTTATCATACTTTTGACGACACTTCTAACTTACACTGTCCTAACTATTATTTACCGGAAATCAATAGTGAAGCATTTCCCATTATTCACCTTTTTGACAATAACACTAATTGGTTTTTCATTTGTTTTGACGGAATCCTGTAGTGTGGGTATCAGCTGGGATGATCAGATACACTATGATTGGATAGATTATCTAACTCATTTTGCTGATAAGAAAAGAACTTATGCTGAATGGGAAATGGTGGAAAGCTATGCGAAATATCCTTGGTATAAGGATAAGGTTGCGGGATTTTATTCCTATTTTGATGAGTATTTTAAGGAGGGATATTTCTATCTTCTGGAGGATTTTGAATTTCCATATGGAAAGATAGTATATCTTCCTATGATTCTTGGATTCATGTTTGCGAGAGGCCTTGGGCTCAGCTTTCATGCTGGGTTTTATTCGGCTAGAATGTTTGAGGTGCTCTTTGCTGCTATAATGGCTACAATTTCTGTGAAAAGACTTAAGAAGGGACGAATAGTAATACTTCTTATTGCGCTTATTCCAACTAATATATTTTTGACTAGTAATCTATCCTATGATACATGGGTGACATCCTGGTCTATCTTAGGCTTTTCTTTCCTTTTTGCGGAAATGCAGGAACCAAACAGAAAGATAACATTTGCCAGTATGATAATAATTCCGCTGGCCTTTTTCTTGGCGGTTATTACAAAACAGATATATTTTGTTCTTGCCATACCTGCTCTGTTTATTAGTGGGAAAAAGCTTTCAGATATTATATTTTTTGAGGATAAGAAATATGAGATAAGGCTTAAGGGAAAGCTTTGCAAATGGATTTATAGGGGACTGGTAGTCTTAGCCATGGTGCTGCCTTTCGTTCTTATGTTTTTTTCTCACGTTTCAAATGCTGGAGAAGGGGATGCAAGAGGCGGTTCAAGTGTTAATTCTGCTGGACAGATATCATATATAATGAATAATATGTCCACCTATATTGTGACACTTTTCAAATTCCTGTCTAAGTACTTAAATGTTTTCAGGAAAGATAATTCGCCATTTGATCTTTATGGTTATGAGGGCGTGGCAGGAATAAATATTTTTGTGGTAATCATTATTCTGATAGGTGCATTTATTGATCATAGTTCTAAGAAAGGTTCATTTCCTTGGTGGTTCCGCGGAGGTATTCTGCTCCTTTATGTGGGAGTAGGGGCTCTTTGTGCTACAGCGTTATATATTTCATTTACAGCAGTAGGGGCAGACTATATAGCTGGTTGTCAGCAGAGATATCTGTTACCAGCCATATTCCCAACGCTTTATGTTCTTTCCCGAATTCCGACGAAGTGTAAAGTGCGAAAGATTATAGGGATAGGAAATCTTTATGCTGTACTTAGTATTATTATGGTAATACTTGATATTTATGGAATGTATAAGACAGTAGTGGTATATTTTTAGTATTAGTGAAGTGAAGAAGGCGAGAGATAGTGAAGAGGCGTTTGTGTATAATAATTATGTTATCCCTGATGTTTTCTCTTGTATTTGGAATGGGTATGGAGCCAGGTATACAAAAAGGGGTTCAGGCTGAAGGCGCCACACATACCAGAACCTATACTCAGATGAAGGACTATGATTATGGTGAAAAGAATAAGGGCTTTTACATGGTTCCAGATGAACCTGGACAGTATCCTGTTATGGATTTTTCTACTATGTTAACAAGGGCAGATTTAAAACGGTTCTTAATAAAATAAAAAATGGTGAGACAGAATTTGATGCTAAAGTAGATCATTCCAAGAAGTTTTCTGTAACTGGTTTTTCTATGGGGGGAGTTGAGTCTCTCTTAATTGGCACAACTTATAAAGATGATATCCTAAATATTGGAGCCTGCAGTCCTTCTTATATGTACTATCATATGACTGGGACCAGCGATGACGGATGGGTTAAGAAGGATAAAGTGAATTTTACAGATGATCCAAACGCCCACCTTTTTATGGGATATGGAATTCAGGAATCGGGATTTAGAGACAGTGTTGAGCGATATGATGCGGTATATCGAGAGAATAAAACTGCAGAGCAAAAGGATTTCGTGATATATGGCTTCCTATGAGTGGCGAGATGGCTATTGGCTTAGTTCAAATGGAGCGCTTGAATATGAATATACTGCCTCATGGAAGCATAATAGTTCCGGTTGGTGGTTCGAAGATGGTTCCGGTTGGTATCCTCAAAGCCAGTGGCAGAAAATAGATGGTTGTTGGTATTTTTTTGATGTATCAGGCTATATGGTAACGAATCAATATGTGGATGGATATTGGATTGGAGTAGATGGCATTTGTCAGTAGTGTTTGCTAAAAAAATCACTGAGTTTCGCAAAACTTAGTGATTTTTTACGTTTCAAATGGTATAATAATTCACATATTAGTGAAAAGAGGCGATAAAATGGAGCCATTTAAAGCAAAAATACTTCCTATAGAATATAAAATTTATAAAGAACTTTTTCAATTGCTTGGAGAAGCTAGTGAAAAGTATGGTGAGTACAAATCAATGATTTCTGGCTTGGAATTTGATGCCGGATTGTTTCTTTCGTCATTATTATTGAAAGAAAGCTATAAGTCTACACAGATAGAAGGTACTTCGGTTACTCAAGATGAAATGTTCTTTGTAAAATATGAAAAGAATAATGATGAAAATAAGGAAATACTTAATCTTAAAAGGGCTGTTGAATTAGGATACGAAAAAATAACAAAGGGCAGAAATATAGATTATGAACTCGTAAATGATATGCATAAAATACTTTTGGATAGTGTAAGAGGAGAAAATCGTTCCCCTGGAAAGATACGTGATACACAGAATTGGATAGCTCCCAAGGGCGTGGGTATAGAGAATGCGACATTTATACCTCCAATTCCAGAAGAGGTTTATGGACTTTTGCAAAATTTATATCAATACATGGGGGATGCGTATGTAGATCCTTTATTGGTTAATCTAGCTATTTCTCATGCCCAATTTGAAACAATCCATGCGTATAAAGATGGGAATGGGAGATTAGGAAGAGCATTAATTCCTCTTCAATGTGCAAAACTTGATGAAACAGAACCAATACTGTTTTTATCAGAAATATTTGAATTATATAGGCCGTCTTATCAAAGATTTCTTATGGCGTATAGGTTTGGAAGTGTGTCAACATATTTAAGCTTTTTTATGCAATGTATAATCGAACAGTGCAATAGTTATATATTTAAGTTAAGACGAATCGAACAGATATATAAAGAGGATATGGAAAAAATATCTTCTTTTAGGGGAGAAACAATATATAAGATTATGCCGGCTATAATGAAAATGGTAGTATTTACCAAAAAAGAGGTTCAGAATGAAACGGGAGTTTCAGTTAATGTTGTTTCAAGTAATATTAACAGATTAGTTGATATGGGAATAATTCAGCCTGATTCTTCGGTTCTGAAAAAGGGATATAGATATAGCAGGATTTATGATGAATTTATTAACTGATTCGTTTTGAATTAGAGCGGACACTATTACTTGTGGAAGATACCTCAATTTGATAAAATTGGTTTATGTTTGAGATTGTTATTGTTTAAAGTTTGGATGATAATGATGAGGAGGTTTACTATGGACAAGAAAGCAATGTATAAGCTATCCTATGGACTGTTTGTTTTAACAACAAAAGTTGGGGATAAGCATAATGGGTGCATAACAAATACTGCAATTCAGGTCACAACAGATCCAAATAGAATTGCATTTGCAGTTAATAAGATGAATTATACACATGATATGCTGATGGAATCGAAAGTATTCAATATTTCCATCATCAGTGAGGATGCAGATTTTGAGCTCTTCAAGAGGTTTGGTTTCCAGTCTGGTCGTGAGGTAAATAAGTTCCAGGGATATGGGAAAATTGGAGTTTCTGCCAATGGAATTACCTATATCAAGGAAGGAACCAACGCATATATTTCAGGTACGGTTTTCCAGACCGTGGATCTGGGAACCCATACCCTGTTCATCTGTGATGTAACAGATATGGATCTTCTTCCTGATGAGAATGGAAATGTTGCAAAATCAGCAACTTATGAGTATTATCAGGATAATATAAAACCAAAGCCACAGGATATTAAGAAGGGCGATACAGTCGGGACTCTTCAGAAAGATGAGGATTCGAAGGGACAGACTGTATGGGTTTGTACTGTATGTGGATATGTTTATGAGGGTGAAGATTTACCTGAAGACTTTATTTGTCCATGGTGCAAACATCCTGCCAGTGACTTTGAGAAGCAGGTTAGAAACTGACCAGTACAATTTAGGCAGCGTTATTCTGAGCATAGCGAAGAATATGTGTAGCAAAAAATATGCATAAAAATATACATAAGAGCTAAATATATAATATAAATATAAAAGATTAATATAAGAAATAAACATAAAAAAACATAAAAGATAAACATAAATAAGTAAGGAAAAACATTTCATGTCAAACAAGATACAAGGCTTTTATTTTGATCGAATAAGAGGAGCAGCAGACAATAAAAGAAGAATGGTAATCCAGGGATATACCATAGATGGATATCTGGATGTGTTTCGTCCAAGAGCTGCTATATTTGCAGGTGGAAAGGCTGTTCGTGAATTAAAATGCGAATTTCAGGAGGTAAAGCTTCCGCCAATTAAGATGCGTCGAAGAAATGGAAATACTATATCCCGTATAGTTGTTATCTATATTGATATGTCGGAAGTTTCTGATAAGCAGATTCGAGAATATGGTACTAATGCCAAGTTTGTTGTGGTAGGTGAAAGAACGGATGATGCCGGCGGTGAGAAAGTCAGAGAAATGTTATACAAGTCTTCTCTTGCTAAAGTGGCTAAAATGCTGAACGCATTTAATTATAGTATCGATGTGGCATTTACTGAAGAAGGAAAGACCATCATGAGAGGCTGGATGGCTGGAAGTGATGCGACAAATATCAAAATATCCCCGGTTAAAAAGGCCGTAGATGATTCAGCAAATAAGAAAATTGAAAATAAAAATTCTGCGAGTAAAAATTCTGAGACAGAATATCTTCCTTACGATATTAAATATATGTATCGTGACGATGTATTGTTAGAATATCCGGAATGTCCTGATGATGCATTGTTGGGAGTTGAAATATCTGTAGATGGATTATATAAAAAGCTGAGACTTTCCGTGCAGGATGGTTATAAAAAAAGTTCAAGTATTATCTCTGTTGGTAACTCTGATAATGAATTTTCAAAAGCTAATGTAATATCCCGTTATTCGGAAAAGGTTGTCAGGAACCTTAAGAATTATGGTGTTAGAGAGACATTAGAGAAAGTAAAGATTAGGATGTCACCATCCTATGTAAATTTGAACAGACATTACGATAAATGGATAGAACAGGTTTCTCCTAATGCCAATGCTCTTTCATTACAAAAGGGTATGCAGAAGGATTTTGCCTATAGACCTAAATTCAGTATTTTGGTTCCATTATATGAAACTGATGAGAAGTTCCTTACTGAATTAATCCATTCTATTCAGGCTCAGACCTATCCTAATTGGGAATTATGTTTCTCTGATGGAAGTAAGGATAGTACGAGACTTACTGAAATAGTAGGTAAGTTTATTAAGAAAGATAAAAGAATAAAATATTCAGCTGAGTTACCTGGACCGCTGGGAATCTCATCAAATACCAATCAAGCCTTTAGTATTGCCGAGGGTGAATTTATTGTATTAGGTGACCATGACGATCTGATCACACCAGATGCGTTGTTTGAGTGTGTAAAGGCAATGAATAATGATCTGTCAGAGGATAAAGAAGTTGTAGATACGGAGCTGGATGTAATCTATACTGATGAGGATAAAACAAATGCCACGGCTAAGAAGCGTTTTGAACCTAATATAAAGCCGGACTTTAATCAGGAACTCTTAGAAAGCTGTAACTATATTACTCACATGTTTGTGGTTCGTAAGTCTCTGGTTGATGAGGTGGGACTGTTTGATGACACCTATAATGGTGCTCAGGATTACGATTTTATACTTCGCTGTACTGAGAAAGCCAGGAAGATACATCATGTTACCAAGATTGTTTACAGTTGGAGAATCAATGATACTTCCACAGCAGGAAATCCTGCGGCAAAGATGTATGCTTATGATGCAGGTGTGAAAGCATTGCAGGCACATTATGACAGGCTGGGAATAAATGCTACAGCAGAAATTGGAGATCATCTAGGGTATTATCATACTAAATATTCGATACCTGAAAATGCAAAAGTATATGTAGTTGTTTTAAATGGTTCCGATGAAGAAAAATATAAACAAACGGTTGATTCCATAAAGAGAAAGTCGGATTTCAAAAATATAGAATATATCAGATGTAAGGGACAGGGATTCTCTCATCAGATGAATCAGGCCGTTGAAATGATTAGGGCGAAGCATAATGATGCCGATCAGATTTATGTATGTTTTATCCTTGCAGGCATTACAATGATGGGTGAAGATGGAATATCTAACATGCTGGCATATATTTCCAATAGAGAAAAGGTTGCAGCAATCGGTGGAAAGCTTTATGCTGTGGGTGGAACTCTGGCTCATGCAGGAGTTATACTGAATATGGCTAATATTCAGGGATGGATGTATACCCGTCACAGTAAATTTGATGAAATGTATTTTAATTTTAGTGCGTATTCGGCTCTTAGAAGCAGCATTACTATTATAAGATTGTCTGATCTTATTAAATATGGTAAATTTGATGAGAAATTCTCAGGAGAATTTTCCATGATAGATTATACATATGCTATGACTAAGGATGGCAGAATATGTATATATGATGCAAATGCTAATTTCCAGATTCGACCACCTAGGGGGAAGGATGCGGATGATTGTTTCGAACCTATTCCTGTAAAGCTTAAGGAATATCGAAAATTCCTTGTTAATCACCCTGAGGTTGATACATATGGAGATTTATATTACAGCAATTCTATTAGGGTTGTTGAAAAATAAATAGGAGGACATAAAAGTATGAAGGGAATTATTCTTGCCGGAGGTTCTGGCACAAGACTGTATCCATTAACAAAGGCGGTTTCAAAGCAGATAATGCCTGTTTATGATAAACCAATGATCTATTATCCGCTGTCAACACTTATGCTGGCTGGAATCAGAGAGGTGCTGATTATCTCAACACCAAGAGATCTGCCTGTATTTAAGGAACTTTTTGGAGATGGATCACAGCTGGGAATGGAATTCAGTTATGCGGTTCAGGAAGTGCCAAGAGGACTTGCTGATGCATTTATTATCGGTGAAGAGTTTATTGGAAATGATAATGTAGCGCTTGTACTTGGAGATAACATCTTCTATGGACAGAGCTTTTCAAAGGTTCTTAGAGCTGCTGCTGAAAGAGAAAAGGGAGCTACAATCTTTGGATACTATGTAAAGGATCCAAGAGAGTATGGAGTAGTTGAATTTGATGAGAATGGTAAGGCACTTTCTATTGAAGAAAAGCCTGAGAAGCCAAAGTCAAATTATGCTGTTCCAGGTCTTTACTTCTACGATAATGATGTAGTTGAGATTGCAAAAAATGTTAAGCCATCAGCTAGAGGCGAGATTGAGATCACATCAATTAATAATGAGTACCTTAATCGTGGAACTCTTATGGTAGAAACACTTGGAAGAGGATTTGCATGGTTGGATACAGGTAACCATGATATGCTTCTTGATGCAGCTGATTTCGTTGCAGCTTTTCAGAAGAGACAGGGAATGTATATTTCCTGCATCGAGGAGATTGCATATCGTCGTGGATTCATCGATAAGGAACAGCTTCTGAAATTAGCTGAGCCACTTATGAAGACACATTATGGCCAGTACTTAGTTGATGTGGCTAATGGTCTTTAAAGAGAAATATAAATCAAAAAACTAGTTAATAAATTTGATGAATGGGATGGCATTATAGCTGTCCCTTTTTTTCTAGAGACATTAGGGGGATTTTTGGGTTGTTCCTTTTTTGATGATATTTTGACGGGGTGGGGGTGTAAAGTGCATTTCAAACCTGCCCCACAGGTAATAAATGCATAAATATTATGTGTTTTGTAACAAAAACTTAATATTTTTGTAACATTTAGGGTTGACAGATTTATGTCAACCCTTTATACTGTGGTATGTGTCGGCTTATACTTAGAAAAATAGGGCTATTTACTTGATGGCATTATTTTTTTGGGTTACATAAATTTGTGACGCTAGATAAGAACAGATAAGAGCGTATACAAAATTAAAATCATAAGGCGAACACTAGAGGCAAAATATAAAAAAACAAAAGTAACAACAATAACAAAAAAGGAAGAATTATGAGATTTACTAACAGATTTGCAACCATGAAAAGAAAGATTGTAGCAGGAATATTATGTACCTCTATGGTTATTTCTCTAAATGCAACATCAGGACTGGGATTTGTATCAGCAGGAGAGGCTAGTACAGCGGCGACTGCAGGTGATGCAATGGTTAAGACGGTAGAAAAGGGACTGGCAGGAGCAGCCACAGAAACAGATGCGGATATCCTATATATTCCTTCTGATAAGCAGGTTAACTTCGCAGTGGTTGAGGAAGCTCGTTTCGATACTCCGGTATCCGATAAGTATGTGGTTATTGATCTGGGTGAAGAGGGGGACAGCTTAGAAGAGGCTCAGGTTTCTCTTTACAATGAGACTACAGGAGAAGAGATATGGGTTGATGCAGATACGGTGCTTGGAACATCCCTTCTTTTCTATGTATCATTTCCAGATGAAACTTATACAGGTTGCTATAGAGTAGCAGCTGTTCGTTATAAAGAGGGAGATATTTACTATGAGAAGAATCTCATGGAGGATGAAGTAGCTCCACGATTTGGTGTTAATACAGATATTGATCAGGAGCCAGACCTTTGGCTTGAAGATAAAGATATAAATGCAAATGGCGATGGACTTGTAAGCGAAGGTGCAGATCCATCTGAATACGAGGATGTATTTAGCGAAGTACCTCTTTCTGAAGATGAGATTTTAGATCTTTCAGATGAAGTTGATAACGCTACAGTAATTGGTATTGACGGAGAAAATGGTTCAGTTGACCTTTCTGATTTTTCAGATGACAGCGCCAAGATAGATAGTACAGTAGATACAACTAATCCATTTTCAAATAATACTGACTACGCAAAGTATGATAGTTATCAGGAAGCTATTGATCAGACTGTTCAGGATACAGTTAATAAGATTACTAAGAGTGTAAATGAGTCACAGCTTCTCAGTTCATCTGTTAACAATCTGGTATTTTCAAAAGCTCCTGCAAATGTGGTTGTTGTGCTTGACCCGGGTCATGGTGGTGCTGATACAGGTGCTACATATACTTGGGACGGTGTTGTATATTGCGAACGCGATATGAACCAGACAATTGCAAATGCAGTTAAGACTGAGCTTTCAAAGAATAATAAGATTACAGTATATATGACAAGAACAACAGCAACTGAGGCGCTTCATGGAAGTGTTGGTGATGACCTTAGCTGGAGATGTGAATATGCACATCAGATGGATGCAGATCTTTTTGTAAGTCTTCACTGTAATTCATCTGCCAGTGTTAATGCCCGTAAGGGTGCGGAAGTTTATATTCCAAATTCAAGTCTTTATACTCAGGCTTACAATGTTGGTAAGACGGTCGGAACAGCCATCGGAAAGAAACTGGCAGCTCTTGGACTTTCCAATGGTGGAACATATATAAGAAGTTCAGAGAATGGAACAACCTATGATGATGGTTCAATCTCAGATTACTATGCAGTAATTAGAGGTTGTAAGAAATATGGTATTCCTGGAATGATTGTTGAGCACGGATATGTTAATAACCGTGAGGATTGCCAGAAGTTCTTCAGGACAAATGAAAAGCTGGCTGAGCTTGGAAAAGCAGATGCTGAAGCAATCATATCAAATCTTGGACTTTTAGAGCAGAACCGAGTAAGTAACGATATGAAGACTACCGGTTGGAGAAAGAGTGGAAATTCATATATTTATTATAAAGAGGATGGAAGCGTTGCAGTTGGTTTCTTCAATGCAGGTGGAAATAGATATTATGGAAAATCTAATGGTGAGATAGTTTACGGTTGGCAGCTTATTGAAGGTAACTGGTACTACTTTGATGATAAAGGCCATCTTAAAGTAAATCTCTGGACCAAGAATGGAAAAGGAGAATGGAACTATCTGAAAGATGATGGAAAGATGGCTTTAGGTGTGACTAATGTTAATGGAACCTACTATCTTTTCAATAGTGATGGCGCTATGCTGACTGGTTGGCAGAAATTGGGAAATACATGGTATTACATGAATTCCTCAGGTTCTATGTATAGAAATCAGTGGGTAAGTTCTTCTGGAAAATGGTACTTCATGGGTGCTGATGGTAAGATGGCGACTGGCATAATTAATGACGGTGGAACAAAGTACTACATGTATGGCGATGGAACAATGGCAACCGGCTGGATCAGTGCAGGAAAAGATTGGTACTACGCAGCTTCTTCTGGAGCTCTTTCAGTAAATAACTGGTCAAAGGTAAGTGGCGAGTGGTATTACTTTGGAGCTGACGGAAAGATGAAGACTGGTTTCCAGACAATCGGTGGGCTTGGTTACTATCTGTGGTCCAGTGGAAAAATGCTTACAGGCTGGATGAATCAAAATAATGTATGGTACTATGCAAATACATCTGGAGCCCTTTGCAAGAAAGGATGGGCTAAGACTGGCGGTGAGTGGTATTTCTTTGATGCTGATGGAAAGATGCTTACTGGACTTCAAAAGGATGGAAACACATATTACTATCTGGATTCAAGTGGAGCCATGAAGACCGGCTGGATCAAGGTTGGAAATGACTGGTATCATTCAAATAGTTCTGGTGCTCTTACAGCAGGAAACTGGGAGAAGGTTGATGGTAAGTGGTACTACTTCGATTCTGATGCAAAGATGGCAACAAATCTTCGTATTATCGATGATAAGACATATTATTTCTACCCAAGTGGTGATCTTGCTTATTCAGTACAGAATCAGAAGTCTCAGACAAGTCAGAATGTAAATACAAATGCTAATGGTGAGGTTACAAATACAAAGCTCCACACAGTTATGGGTGGTTCATCACATAGTGTAACTGATCTTGTTTATAGATTTAATAGAGAGAATAAAGCATATCCTACTACTGTAATGGCAGCAGGTGGTGCAGCTGATATAACAGCTTTCTGTAAGATAATTGTTGAGGAAGCTAATGCTGAAGGTGTTAATTCAGACCTTGTATTTGCACAGATAATGCATGAGACGGGCTGGCTCCAGTTCGGTGGAAGCGTAAAGAATACACAGTATAACTTCTGTGGACTTGGTGCTACAAGCTCAACAGATCCTGGACTTAGTTTCAAGGATGTAAGAACTGGTGTTCGTGCTCAGGTTCAGCATTTAAAGGCTTATGGTTCAAAGGATAAGCTTAAAAATGAATGTGTTGACCCTCGTTTCAAATATGTAGAGCGTGGATGTGCACTTTATGTTGAATACCTTGGTCAGCAGGAAAACCCACAGCATAAGGGTTGGGCTGCCAATAAGGGATATGGAACATATTTGATGAATATCATTTATTCGATTCCATAGATATTTATCTTGATAAATTGAATTGTTTCATATATAATCACGAATACTATAAAATAAATATTTAGTTGTTATGACGGAGACAAAGTCATATTCCTGAATGATTAGCACAGGGAGCGGCGGCCATGGACTGAGAGCTGCACGCGGGTCAGGATAAAATGGGATACATAGATATGGGTATTCCAAAGTAGTCGGAATATGTCGGAGAACACTCCTGAACGACTGCGCAGGTAAACTGCATGAGATATAAATGCGGGTGGTACCGCGGTTAGAAAGTATTATAAAAGGTCTAATCGCCCCGAGGTGTTATTAAAACGCCTCGGGGCTTTTGTTATTGATGCGCCTAGGGCGTAGCATGTGGAAATCCATGGACTTTATTGGATATCAAAGAAAAGAGGAGAAATCGGAAATGAAAAACATTTACAGAGACAAAACGATCAACCTGATGAGTGAGTCAGATGTTGGAACAACTGTTCGTCTGGCTGGATGGGTTGAGAATATCCGTGATCATGGTGGTGTTTCTTTCGTTGACCTCAGAGATATGTATGGAGTTATGCAGGTTGTAATGCGTGACACCACACTTCTTGACGGTATTACAAAGGAACAGGCTATCTCGGTTGAAGGTAAGGTAGAACATCGTGATGAGGAAACCTACAATCCTAAGATTCCTACAGGAACTATAGAGTTGGAGGCTCATTCAGTCGATATACTTGGAAAGGTATATTCACAGGTTCCATTTGAAATTATGACTTCTAAGGAAGTAAGAGAAGATGTACGACTTAAGTACAGATATCTGGACCTTAGAAACACAAAGGTTAAGGATAATATCCTATTCCGTTCAAAGGTTATAAGTCATCTGAGACATAAGATGGAGGAAATGGGATTTGTGGAGATTCAGACTCCGATTCTGTGTGCTTCTTCTCCAGAAGGTGCTCGTGACTACATTGTTCCATCTCGAAGATTTAAGGGTAAGTTCTATGCGCTTCCACAGGCTCCGCAGCAGTATAAGCAGCTCTTGATGGTTTCAGGTTTTGATAAGTATTTCCAGATTGCCCCTTGCTTTAGAGATGAGGATGCAAGAGCGGATAGATCTCCAGGTGAGTTCTATCAGTTGGATTTTGAAATGAGTTTCGCAACTCAGGAAGATGTATTTAAAGTAGGTGAAGAGGTGCTTACAGATGTATTTGAGAAGTTCGCACCAGAAGGATATGAAGTTACCAAGGCTCCTTATCCTATCATCAGCTATAAAGAAGCAATGCTGAAGTATGGTTCAGATAAGCCGGATCTTCGTAATCCTCTTATCATCATCGATCTCAGTGAGTTCTTCCAGAGATGTACATTTAAACCATTCCATGGACTTACAGTTAGAGGTATCGTAATTCATGAGAGACTTACAAAGGGTCAGCATGAGAAACTCCTTAAGTATGCTCAGGGCATTGGCATGGGCGGACTTGGATACCTTGAAGTTCTGGAGGACGGAAGTTACAAGGGACCTATCGACAAGTTTATCCCGGAAGATATGAAGGATGAACTTAAAGAGAAGGCAGAGCTTTCTATTGGCGATACAATCTTCTTTATCGCAGATAAGGAAATGCAGGCAAGTCTCTTTGCAGGTCAGATTAGAACGGAACTTGGTCAGAGACTTGACCTTATTGAAAAGAATGCATTTAGATTCTGCTACATAAATGACTTCCCAATGTATGAACCGGATGAAGAGACAGGAAAGATTGGATTTACACATAATCCATTCTCAATGCCACAGGGTGGACTTGATGCGCTTATGAACAAAGATCCACTGGATATCCTGGCATACCAGTACGATATTGTATGTAACGGTGTGGAGCTTTCATCGGGAGCAGTTAGAAATCACGATATGCAGATAATGGAGAAAGCATTTGAAATTGCCGGATACTCCAAGGATATACTTGAGAAGAAGTTCGGAGCACTTTATACAGCGTTCCAGTACGGAGCACCACCTCATGCAGGTATGGCTCCTGGTGTGGATAGAATGATAATGCTCCTGAGAAATGAGGAAAATATCCGTGAAGTTATCGCATTCCCTATGAACGGAAATGGACAGGATCTCATGTGCGGTGCTCCTGGTGATGTAACAGAACAGCAGCTGAAGGATGTTCATCTTACACCAGATGATATTGCAGAAGCTTATGGTATGAAGATTACCAAAAAGGCAGGAGAACCTGCTGAAGATGAGAAAGAAAGCGAAAATGCCGGTTCAGTAAAGATTACTGATGAGGTTATCGAATATGTAGGAATTCTTGGTAAGCTTGAGCTTTCCGATGAGGAAAAGGAAAAGTCCAAGAAGGATCTTACAGAGATGCTAGAATATGTGGGCAAGTTAAATGAGCTCGATACAAGTAATGTTGAGCCAATGAGCCACACTTTCCCTATCTCAAATGTAATGCGTGAAGATGTGGTTACAAATGGTGATGACAGAGAGAACATGCTGAAGAATGCACCACAGAGAAATGGTGATGCGTATATCGTACCAGAGACATTTTAGTATGGTAATTGTAGCGTGTTAAAACAAATAATAAAATTTTGATAAAGAATTTGAATAAGAATTTGAATAAGCTAATATAATAAGGAGAATAAAAATGCAACAGATCCTTTCATACAGCGCTACTCAGCTGGGTAAGAAGATAGCTGCCGGTGAGATTACCTCAGTGGAAGCAACAAAGGCTTACCTGGATGCAATCGGCGCTACGGATAAAGATATAAATGCATATATAACAGTGGATACAGAGGGGGCTATTAAAGCAGCTGAGGCGGCAGATAAGATGATTGCCGAGAAGAAGGCTGCTGGCGAGACTCTTAGTCCACTGGCTGGTGTTCCGGTTGCTATTAAGGACAATATGTGTATCGAAGGAACACTTACAACCTGCGCTTCTCATATACTGGATAACTTTGTTCCAACATATACTGCTACTGCAGTTGAGAAGCTTTTAGAAGCGGGCGCAGTTGTACTTGGAAGAACAAATATGGATGAGTTTGCCATGGGAAGTACCACAGAGACTTCATACTTTGGCGCAACAAAGAATCCTAGAGATTTAACTCGTGTGCCTGGTGGTTCATCAGGTGGTTCAGCTGCATCAGTAGCAGCAAAGTCCTGTGCTGTAGCACTTGGTTCAGATACTGGTGGATCAATTCGTCAGCCTGCAGCATTCTGTGGTGTAACAGGAATCAAGCCAACCTACGGTAGAGTATCTCGTTATGGACTTATTGCTTATGGCTCATCTCTTGATCAGATTGGACCTCTTGGACGAAATGTGACAGACTGCGCTACAGTTCTTGAAATCATTTCAGGTCATGATCCTAAGGATTCAACATCTGCTGGTGGAGATGAAACTTCAAAGAAGGATCCAAGAACAACAGACAATAAGTTCACAGAAGCACTTATTGATGATGTAAAGGGAATGAAGATTGGTGTTCCTCGTGATTACTTCCTTGAGGGAATTGATGAGGATGTTAAGAAAGCAGTGTTGGATGCTGCAGAGGTATTTAAGTCAAAGGGTGCCATTGTTGAAGAATTCGATCTTGGAATGGTTGAATATGCAATCCCAGCTTACTATGTAATTGCCTGTGCAGAGGCTTCATCAAACCTTGAAAGATTCGATGGTGTTAAGTACGGATATAGAACTGAAGAATATACAGATCTTCATAATATGTATAAGAAAACCCGTTCAGAGGGCTTCGGTGCAGAGGTTAAGCGCCGTATTATGCTAGGATCATTTGTTCTTTCATCAGGTTATTATGATGCTTACTATGTAAAAGCACTTCGAGTAAAGGCTCTTATCAAGAAAGCATTTGATGACGCATTTAGCAAGTATGATGTAATCCTGGGACCGGTTGCTCCAACTACAGCTCCTAAGCTGGGAGAGTCCCTTAGCGATCCTATTCAGATGTATCTTGGTGATATATATACGGTGTCTGTTAACCTGGCGGGAATTCCTGGTGTTTCACTTCCTTGTGGAGAGGATAAGGATGGACTTCCTATAGGACTTCAGCTTTTGGGACAGACATTTGATGAGAAGAAGATTATTCAGGCAGCATATACATTTGAAAAGTATCGTCTAGAAAATATGAATCTGACATGCGATAATGAACTTGGATTAAAGAATGGAAAGGAGGCCTAAAAATGAGTAAAGAATACGAAGTAGTGATTGGCCTCGAGGTCCATGTAGAATTAAATACAAAAACAAAGATTTTCTGTGGTTGTTCCACTGAGTTTGGTGGAGCGCCTAATACACATGTGTGTCCGGTTTGTTCAGGTATGCCGGGCTCACTTCCAGTATTAAATAAAGAAGTTGTTAATAAGGCAATCAGTGTTGGACTTGCAACTAATTGTGAGATAACAAGGAATTCAAAGTTCGATCGTAAGAATTATTTCTATCCTGATAATCCACAGAATTATCAGATATCACAGCTTTATTATCCAATCTGCCGAAATGGATATGTTACTATTTCTGCAAAGGGTGGAGCTAAGAATATAAGAATTCACGAAATCCATATGGAGGAGGATGCTGGTAAGCTGATCCATGATCCTGTAACAGATGACACATTTGTAGATTTTAACCGTTCAGGTGTTCCTCTTATTGAGATAGTTTCTGAGCCGGATATGAGATCTGCTGATGAGGTGGTTGCATATCTTGAGAAGCTGAGAGAGACAATCCAGTATCTTGATGCATCAGACTGTAAGCTGAACGAAGGTTCTATGCGTGCCGATGTAAATATCTCCATTAGAGAGATGGGCAGCGAGGAATTTGGAACAAGAACAGAGTCAAAGAACCTGAACTCATTTAAAGCTATTAGACGATGCATTGAAAATGAGGTTAATAGACAGAAGGAAATTCTTGAGAGCGGTCAGAAGGTTGTTCAGGAAACTCGTCGTTGGGATGATGAGAAGGGCGTTTCTTATCCAATGCGTTCAAAAGAGGATGCTCAGGATTATAGGTACTTCCCAGATCCTGACTTAGTGCCTATAATGGTAAGTGATGAGTGGATTGCAGAGATAAAGGCTGCTCAGCCGGAGTTCAAGGATGAGAAGAAAGTTAGATATAAGGAAATGTATGGCCTTCCAGATTACGATATCGACCAGATAACAGGCAGCAAGAAGCTGGGCGAAATCTTCGAGGGAGCAGTTGCAGCAGGGGCTGATCCTAAGAAAACATCTAACTGGCTCATGGTTGAGACAATGCGTCTCATGAAGGAACATGAATTAGATGCGGATCAGTTGAAATTCTCAGCAGAGAATCTTGCTAAACTGGTTAAGCTGGTTGATGCAAAAGTAATTAATAATTCCATTGCAAAGGAAGTTTTCGAGAAAGCAGTATTCTTAGATGATATTGATCCTGAGAAGTATGTTGAAGAAAATGATCTGGCAACAAAGACTGACTCAGGCGAGCTTGAAGCAGTGGTAAAGAAGGCTATCGAAGCAAATCCTAAGGCAGTTGAAGACATTAAGAACGGTAAGGGCAAGGCCGTTGGCGCCATCGTTGGTTTCGTAATGAAAGAAATGAAGGGCCAGTGCGACCCGGCTGAAGTCAACAAACTCATTTCAGCTGAGCTTGGAAAGATGTAAATATTCTCATCCCATGCCAAGTTGAATGGAGTTATGAACAAAAGAGAAAACATAAATTGCCGAGCGCTATAGAACTCATTTCGAGACCATTGCGGGTCTCGGTGCTTAGCGATTCACGAGTGAAACGAAGTGAGAGCTTAGCAAGCGAAGCGGCCGCTAGGGGGGATCCCGCACTGAGCGGAAGCGATGTCGAGAAAGGAGTTTCTATAAGAAGCGAGGCATTAAGAAGGAAAAAAGGAGAATAACGAAATGAGAACTTATTTAGTAACAGGTGGTGCCGGATTCATCGGCTCAAATTACATTCATTACATGTTTGAAAAATATGGTGATGCTATCCGTATCATCAATGTAGATAAGCTTACTTATGCAGGTAACCTTGAGAACCTGAAGGATATTGAGGATAAGCCTAACTATACATTTGTTAAGGCGGATATCTGTGATAAGGAAGCTATTGCAAAAATATTTGAGGAAAATGATATTGACCGTGTGGTACATTTTGCTGCTGAGTCTCATGTAGACCGTTCAATCAAGAATCCTGAAGTATTCGTTCAGACAAATGTTCTTGGTACAGCTGTAATGCTTAACTGTGCAAAGGCTGCATGGGAGCAGGAAGATGGTACATTTAAGGATGACAAGAGATTCCTTCATGTTTCAACAGACGAGGTTTATGGTTCACTTCCTGATGATCCAAATGCATACTTCTATGAGACAACACCAATCGATCCTCATAGCCCATACTCATCAAGTAAGGCTTCATCAGACCTTCTTGTAAAGGCTTATGTTGATACATATCATTTCCCGGCTATTATTACTAACTGCTCAAATAACTATGGACCTTATCAGTTCCCAGAAAAGCTGATTCCACTTATCATCAACAATGCTCTTGCTGGAAAGAATCTTCCAGTTTATGGTGATGGAAAGAATGTTCGTGACTGGCTCTATGTTATGGATCATGCAAAGGGTATTGATATGGCTACAGAGGGTGGTCGTTTTGGTGAGAGATATAATATTGGTGGACACAATGAGAAGCAGAATATTGAGATCATCAACATTATCATCGAGACACTTCAGGAGCTTCTTCCTGATTCAGATCCTCGTAAGGCAAATGTTACTAAGGACCTTATTACATATGTAACAGACCGTAAGGGACATGACCGTCGTTATGCCATCGCTCCTGACAAGATCAAGGAGGAGATTGGATGGTATCCTGAGACAATGTTTAAGGATGGTATCCGCCTTACAATTAAGTGGTATCTTGAGAACGAAGATTGGATGAAGAATGTAACAAGTGGCGATTATCAGAAGTATTATGAGGGTATGTACGCAAATAGATAAAAACGCCTAATTGATGAATAAATATGAATTATAAGAAAAGAGATGATTATAAGAAATTAATATCCCTGATTCAGAGCGTTATTATTCTAGGACTGGAGACGGCTGCCTTTGGTATCGTATGGAATAGGGTATACGATATAACCAAAGAGCTTGATGAAAGCTTTGCGGGAGCGGGAAATCTGGTGGTTATCATCTATGCGGTGATACTAATGTTCTTCACCAGACTGAATGGTGGCTATAAGTTTGGCCACCTTCGTCTGATGGATCTTATTTTCTCGCAGATACTGTCGTTAATTGGGGCAAATGTGATCAGTTATTTTATCATGTGCCTTGCTCTAAGACAGCTGCTCCTTCCTGGTGCTGTTCTTTTGCTGACGGCAATTGGAATAGCGTTTATCTTTATATACAACGGACTGATGTACTTTCTGGAAATGAGGCTTTTCCCACCTAGACAGCTTATACTGGTCTATGGTGATAAGGGACCTCTTGAGATGTTCAGCACATTTAGAACCAGAACAGACAAGTTCCATATTGCTGAAACAGTACATGAGAGCCGTGGGCTTGCAGCTATCATGGAAAAGGTGGAGAAGTCAGACGGCGTAATCCTTCACCGTGTTCATACAGATATTCGAAGCGAGATACTTCATCTTTGCTATCGAAATGATATTCGTGCCTATGTAGTTCCATATATTTCGGACATTATCTTGTGGAGTAGTGGTGACACTCATCTTTTTGATACACCAATGCTGGTTACACACAGCCATAGCATTACTGCTGTTGAAGCATTCTTTAAGCGATTGATGGATATAGTGGTTTCAGTTTTGATGTTTATTATTCTTTCACCAGTGATGCTGATCGTTGCAATTGGTGTGAAGCTGCAGGATGGAGGGCCAATCATCTATAAGCAGGACAGAGTCACAAAGGATGGAAGAGTGTTTAAGATATTTAAATTCCGTTCCATGACCATGGATTCTGAGGCGAATGGTGCAAGGCTGGCTACTAAGGACGACGAGCGAGTTACTCCACTAGGCAGGGTTATTCGTGATCTGCATCTGGATGAGCTCCCTCAGCTTTTAAATGTAATCAAGGGTGATATGTCTTTAGTGGGACCGCGTCCTGAGAGACCTGAGATAATTGAGCGTTATAAGGATGAAATTCCTGAGTTTGATTACAGGCTTAAGGTAAAGGCTGGACTTACAGGTTATGCCCAGGTTTATGGCCGTTATAAGACTCCATCTTACAACAAGCTGAAACTTGACATGATTTATATCGAACATTATTCTATATGGTTAGATATAAAGCTTTTGTTTTTGACATTTAAAATCATTTTCGTAAAAGATAATTCTGAAGGTTTTGATGAGAAAACAGCCGAAGAAATGCAAGAGAAAATGAGTGAGAAAGCAAACGAAAAATAGGCGGAATATAAGAAAAATATAAGCAAAACACATAAGGGAAATGACAAATGTTACAGCTCACGATAGTGATGCCTTGCTATAATGAGGGCACGAGAATCTACAGAAATATAATAGAAACGATTACTCAGGTTGAGAGATTTTGCGATTCCTTCAGGATTCTTGTGGTCAATGATGGAAGTAGTGATGAGACCGAGAGCGAAGTGAAGAGAGCTATGTCTCAGGATAACAGGATAGGATTGATTACTTATTCAAAGAATCGAGGAAAGGGTTATGCAGTAAGAAGGGGCATAGTGAATGCACAGTCTGAATATGTGGCTTTTCTGGATTCAGATTTAGAGCTTCCGCCATATCTGTTGGAGAATTTCCTTAAGAGGATAAAGAGTGAGCCGAAGGTTGGAATTGTTATAGGTTCAAAGATGCATCCGGATTCGCAGGTGGAATATCCGACTCTCAGGAAGATAATGAGCACCGGGTATTATATTTTCCTAAAAATCCTATTTGGGCTTAAGCTTAAGGATACACAGACGGGTATTAAGATGTTTAAGACCAGTACAGCACAGACAATTTCCAAGTTTTCTAGAAGCAAGGGATATTCATTTGACATAGAAATGCTTGCTATTGCAGAGAAGATTTCGAAGTCGGGTAAGTATCCTGCGGAAGACTATTCAATAGTGGAAATGCCGGTGGTGGTTAATTTCTCAAGAAATAAAACTGATAGATCGAAGATAAAGATCAGCAGTATTATGAATATGGTTAGAGACTCATTTAGAATTAAAATGTATGTTTCGAAGCTGAAATTGTAGTGAGCTTAATAAGCTTAAAAATTTTATAATAAAAAAGATTATAATAATTTATTAGAGAAAAGACATAAATAAGGCATAAATAAGACATAAATAGAAAAAGAAAGGGTATCCATGAGTAAGTACGATTACGATGATTATGATGACGATCTTGCGGACAAGATTGAGGAGCGTCGTTCCAGAAAAAAGAAGAAAAAGAGAATGAGTTCTACCACCAAGTGGGCTATCGCACTTATTATAGAGCTGATACTTATAGTCTGTCTTGGATATGGAATCATGAGGGCGTATCTTCATCAGAAGTACCAGAAGTTCGATCATGTTAAGGATATGACTGTTGAAGAGCTGGATATAAATGAAGGTGCTAACGAGGAGATGCAGGGTTACACCACCATTGCCCTTTTCGGTATAGATGCGAGAGATAACAGTCTTGGTAAGGGCAACAGAAGTGATGCAATAATTATCGCAAGTATCAATAACGATACAAAGCAGATAAGACTTCTTTCTGTTTATCGTGATACACTTATGCAGGTTACAAAGGCTGATGGAAGTACAGTAACTACAAAGGTAAATGGTGCTTATGCATATGGTGGCCCGGAGCTGGCGCTTCAGACTCTTAATCAGAACCTGGATCTTAATATTTCTGAATATGTTACTGTGAACTGGGAAGGACTTACAAGAGCCATTGATGCTCTTGGTGGAGTTACAGTTCATGTTGAAGAAAATGAGTTGGATACACTGAATGGAGTTCTTGCTGAGCAGATTATGGTAAATGGTATTAACTCCGATGGTGTTTACGAAACAGGATATGTAACACTTAATGGTGCTCAGGCAACGGCTTATTCAAGAATCCGTAGTACTGACCAGGGAGATATTACAAGAACTGAGCGTCAAAGAGAGGTTATTCAGGCTATGATCGTTAAGGCTAAGCAGTCTGACCTTTCAACTCTTAATAGCATTATTGATGAAGTTTTTCCATATATTGGAACATCTATAACAGAAGATCAGATGTATGACCTGGCAAAGGGCGTTATGTCCTATGAACTTACAGACAGCTGTGGATTCCCTCTTCAGTGGGAGTTCTATTCAACTCAGGCAAAGGGTTCATGCATTGCTCCTGTAGATTTAAATGAGAATGTAAAAACTATGCAGCAGTTCCTTTTTGGAACAGAAAGCTATACACCAACTGCTCAGGTTCAGAATATAAGTGCTCAGCTCTCATCTGAAACTGGATATGTGAGTACAGGTGCTATTCCACTACCTGAAACTGCGCCGGCTGAAGGTGAAGGAGAAGGCGAATGAGAAGGCAAATGAGAGTAGTAGTTTTGTGTGGCTAGCGTAAAGTTTTATTCGGAAAATTAAATAAAAGAAATATAGAAGGGAACAC
>CAMNGU010000023.1 GCA_946538525.1 uncultured Lachnospiraceae bacterium | reverse complement strand
CTTAGTCAGATACGATCCTATAATATGCATTTGATGTTATCTTATAGATTACTCCATAAAATACACCACAAAGCAGCACGCATACTCCTGATGTAATGAGAAGTCTTGGAAAATTAAATAACCCAAATAGCATAAGTAGTTTATTCACTATCGGGAGCACTACCAAAAGGTGAACAACCGCCAGGATTATTGGTATCATAAACACCGTAAACATCTGGGAATTAATGCTATCTCTAATCTCCCTCTTTGTCATTCCCACCTTCTGCATTATCTCAAAGTTGGCTCGATCCTCGAACCCCTCTGATACCTGCTTATAATATATTATGATCACGCATGAAAGCAGGAATATCATACTGAGCATAATTCCTAAAAAGAAAAGTCCTCCAAATGTACCTACAAAGTCATCTCTCTCAGCCTCATGACTTTCTGCATAAAAGTTTGAAAAGCCAAATCCATCCAGTTCATCTCTAAAAGCAGTATCTAATTCTTCTGCAAGCGCCACCTGACCATCTGCATCAAGTCCCGTATCAAATCTACAGTACCAGAACCACGCCAGCATATCCTCACCATCATAGTCCTTATACTGAATATACTGCTGCGCAACAGAATCAACATCATTTACTATAACAAAAACTGTTGGAGAAGCCGCACTTTCCACGGTCTTATCAATATCACCAATTTTATCGTCAATTCTTCCTACCACATTAAATTCAGTTTCTCCAATGGTAAACACATCTCCAATTTCAACATGCTTTGAAGTTCCCACCAATACCTCACCAGGATTTAGATCAATATCATTACCAAATACACTGTTATAAACTTCTTTATCAAGAAACTGAATTTGAGCAACCTTATCGTAATCAATAAATGCCATATCAGTCATGGAATTAAGTTTTATCTGAAGTTTGCTATTCTCAAGATAACCACTAATAGAATAAGTTGAATAAGTCACTTTATTTGTCACTTCCGCTCCATGTGCTTCCGATACTGACTCCAGAACATTCTCCAATCTATCACTAAGGTCACTTACCCCTTCATCGTAACCATATTTACAAGCAAATGCACCAATATCATTTGGATAACGAGCATCAAGACATTCCTCTGAACCTGTATATAGCGCCGATGTTGATGAGAGCATAACAAGAATCATAGTAAGTAGAATACAAATCGACGCCAGGCTGGCTCCATTTCTCTTCATACGATACATCATAGAAGATACAGAAACAAAATGATTCGTCTTATAATAATATTTCTTATTCTTTTGAAGCAGTTTACATAATATCACCGAGCCCGCAATTAAAATTAGATAAGTTCCTATGGTCACAAGTAAAGCTGCACCGAAGAACCATAGAAGTGCTGATAGTGGTTGCTTAATCCTTAGCGCAATATAATATCCTACTCCTAATACAATCAGTCCCAATATTCCTACTATCAAATTTGCTTTCGGTGGTTTCTCTCCCGCCCTTCCGGCAGTCACCAACTGAGTAGGATTAGCAAACCTAATCTGTCTAACTGAATTAATATAGATCAGGAAAAAAATAATCGTGAATATAACGATTGTTGATACAACAGAAGTTCCAGAAATAGAAAATGTATATCTTGTAGGAACCTCAATCAACTTAGTAAAACCAAGTTCTGCCAATTTTGACAGTCCTATGCCCACTATCAAACCAATAATCACTGAGATTCCCCATATGATCATAGTTTCAAAAAAAAGAACCCTTCCGATACTGCTTTTATTCATACCTAAAATGCTGTAAAGACCAAATTCCTTTTTTCGACCTTTTATAAGTGTGGACTGGGTATAGAACAAAAATATGGTACCAAAGATTGCCATAACAACCGATCCCATCTGCATCATCTGCGTTGCAGTTCCGCCACCCGGCATTCCTTTCATCACTCCTGAATTACCAAGAAAATGAATTATATAATATATCGAAACCATTAGCACACAGGTAACCAGATAAGGAATATATAAACGGCTGTTTTTTTTCACTCCGTCAAAGGCTAGTTTAGGATACAGATTTATCTTCATTACTTACCACCTCCCTGTGCGAGAAGTGTAAGTGTATCACTGATTTTCTGATACATTTGCTGATCCGTTTCCTGCCCTCTGTATATTTGATGGAAGATAACTCCATCCTTGATAAAGAGAACTCTGGATGCATTACTGGCAGCTTTGGTGGAATGTGTAACCATAAGAATAGTCTGTCCCATCTGATTGACCTGCCTGAATATCCCTAAAAGCTCATCAGAAGATTTAGAATCAAGTGCTCCTGTAGGCTCATCAGCCAGAATTATTCTAGGTTCAGTAATAAGAGCTCTTGCCACAGCCGTTCTCTGTTTCTGCCCTCCGGATACCTCATAAGGATATTTCTTAAGCAAATCCTCAATCCCAAGAGGCTCAACGATTTCACCAAGTTTCCTTTGCATTTCTTCATATTTCATTCCTGCAAGCACAAGAGGAAGACATATATTATCCTCTAGCGAAAATGTATCTAATAGATTAAAGTCCTGAAATACATATCCTAGATTATCTCGTCTAAATCTCGCAACATCCTTATCCTTTACAGAACTTAGATCCATCCCATCCAAAATGACAGTCCCCTCAGTAAGCTTGTCAAGTGCAGCCAGAATATTCAGAAGCGTAGTCTTTCCACTTCCTGATTCCCCCATTATCGCTACATATTCGCCTTTCTCCACACTAAAACTGACATTCTTAAGTGCAGTAACAGACACACCACCTAATCGGGTTTTATATTCTTTTTTTATACTCTTTACTTCTAGTAAACTCATAGCATTTTTCCTTTCTTATGTTTGTTTTTCTTGCCTTTTACTATGATGAGTATAACGAAAGTAAGCAGATTCATTCCATTGAACCTGCTTACATATTTCTTACATCTTTGTCACATTTGTTATTCAACGCCAAGAGAAGCCGTATTAAGATCCAGAAACATTTTTGTTCCTTTACCTGGAGTTGATTCAGCCCATATCCTATGACCAAGATTCTCACAAATCCGCCTGCATAAATAAAGTCCAATTCCACTAGCCTGTTTCTGCTCCCTACCATTAAAGCCGGTATAACCATTCTCAAATATTCTAGGAAGATCCTCTGGATTAATTCCTATTCCCGTATCCTCCACACATAGTACCTTGTTATCCATAAGTGAAATGGTTATTCCACCTGTAGTTGTATATTTTACTGCATTTGAAATAATCTGCTCTATTACAAACAAAAGCCACTTTTCATCTGTAAGAATCTTTGCTTCAACCTGATCATAATTCACACTAAGCTTTTTCTGAATAAAATCAGATTTAAACTTCCTGATCGCCGGACGAATCATCTCATCCAGCTCAACTTCTTTTATAAGGTAGTCCGTACTATCGGAATCTAGCCTAAGGAAAGTTAGTACCATTTCCACATACTCTTCTATTCTTACCAGATCGCCCTTAATCCTTCTAGACAGATCCGAGTCATCAGACTGAAGGGTGAGACGCATAGATGCTATAGGAGTTTTAATCTGATGAGCCCATATAGTATAATATTCCACCATATTGTTATAATCTGAAATTGCTCTATTTCTCGATACTTTTTCCTCTTCCTTCAGCATCTCAATAATATGGCGGTAATCCTGCTCAATCAAACTATCACTTTCTGGCAGAAAGTCTGTTAAAGACTCTGGTAATGACTCCTCAAATGATAACTGATTATGTTTTTTTCGTACTAGAAGATAATCAATTATTCCTACTACTATAAGAATCACTACAGAAAGAATCAGTGGATATAAAACTGTTATTAGTGGCATTTCAAAAAGGAAATAAGACGAAGAGAATACCATTAGCAATACCGCCACCAACACTATTATCTTTTTACGCGATTTTAAATAATCCAGGATTTTCATTTATCCTCCAGAATATATCCAACTCCGAACTTTGTCTTAATCAGATTCTTCAAACCAATATTTTCAAGACTTTTTCTAAGTCTGCCCACATTAACAGTAAGAGTATTCTCATCCACAAAGCAGTCAGTTTCCCAAAGTTCTTCCATAAGTTTCTCGCGGCTTACCACCTTATCCTTATTCTGCATTAAAGTCAGTAAGATACGATATTCATTTCTTGGAAGTTCCAAAACTGTACCATTAAATTCCAGAGTATTATTATTCGTATTCAGTACCGCTCCTGCAACAGAAAGAATTAAATTACTCTGGTTAAAATCATAGGTGCGTCTCAACAACGCCGATATCTTCGCCACCAGAACACTCTGGTCAAATGGTTTCGCAATAAAATCATCCGCTCCCATATTCATTGCCATAACCATATTCATATTGTCAGAAGCTGAAGAAATAAAAATAATCGGAACAGAACTTTCTTTTCTGATTTCTTGACACCAATGAAAACCACCCATAAACGGCAGAGTAATATCCATCAGTATAAGATGAGGTTCAGTGTTTCTAAACTCTTCCATAACATTTTGGAAATTAGAGACAGTAACACCTTCCATTCCCCAATTCTGCAGACATCCTACTATACCATCTGCTATTCCTTTATCATCTTCCACTATAAATATTTTATACATCTAGTTTCTCCGCAAGTAGTTTCATTTTATTCTATGGTTTAGCTCCTGGAATAAGCACATTTTCCAGCCATACTACACTGTTCACAGCCGCTCTTCTCGCAGTTAGTATCTATCTCTGATAGCCCAATAACTGCAGTGATAGACTTGGTTGGTGTCATAAGTAAACTATCGGAAAGTGTAACCCCAATACGCTTAGGCATCTCAAGAATCCTCTCAAAATCCTTTTGTACCTCTAGAGGAAAATCTCCATATCCCGGTGAAAATCTTGGTCTTGCATGAAGACCTTTTGCTTTAGCTTCTTCCACTATCTTTATATTAATCTCATCAATCCATGCTTCAGCCATAGCTGCCCCCACTGCCTGGAAGGTATAAGCCTTCAGCATATCTCTAACCTCCGCCTTCCTTACCAGCATATCAGGTTCATTTCCTAAGGTAACCGCTAGCATTACTATCTCTGCACAGCCATCAAGATTTTTCAGAAGATTTCCAGACTGAACTGTAATTCCTGCAAACTCACAGGTTGTGTTCTTCTCTTTCCTATTCTCCTCAGGAATAAATTTATAACTAAATTTCCAATGAATTGGAAATGTCTTATATGTATATTTAGGATTAATACATTCCTGCATCTCGGCAATACACTCATCTATCTTTTTATTTACCTCGTCGTCAATAGTTGTTACACCACTGTAACCTAAATATCTTTCAACTTCTTTTCTGTTTACTTCTAACATTATTAAACCCTTTCTATAAAGACTTTTATGACATTCTATCAAATAACTACCGAAAATACAAAGAAAGAAGCTCACCTCAAATCTGAAGTGAGCCCCCATATTTCATATATACCTTGCCCCTACTATCTAGCAAAATCCTTTCCAAGTATATTCGAAAGGTTATCCATAATAGCCTTAGCAACATCCGGTTTATTCATTGAATAAACATGAACATTTGTAATTCCATTTGCATATAGATCAATAATCTGATCTGTAGCATAGGCAATTCCTGCCTGCTTCATGGCATCAGGATCATTTCCAAAATAATCCACCAGACTCTTGAATCTCTGTGGCATAAATGAACCAGAAAGCTTGATAGCTCTTGCTACCTGATTAGCATTTGTAATAGGCATAATTCCTGGAATTACTGGACATGTCACTCCAACCTCTCTAATCTTATACATAAAGTTAAAGAATAAGTTGTTATCAAATACCATCTGTGTTGTCAGGAAATCAGCTCCCGCATCTACCTTATCCTTAATATGAAGAAGATCATCCTTTTGATTAATACTTTCAGGATGCACCTCCGGGTAGCAGGCAACGCCAATACAGAATTCACCACTTTCCTTTAGCTCACGAACCAACTCAGTAGCGTGCTTATAATCCCAAGTTGCAGGATCTGACTTTTCAAGCTCTGGAGTTAAATCACCACGAAGTGCCATAACATTTTCAATTCCCAGCTCTTTCATCTCCTCAATCTTCTGATGTACCATTTCTTTACTGGAAGATACACAAGTTAGATGAGCCAGAGTTGGGACATCATACTTATCTTTTATATTCTTAGCCATCTCCATAGTGTAACGGCTGGTTCCACCTCCCGCTCCATAAGTTACACTCATAAATGCGGGATGACATGATGCTATCTCTTCAGCAGCATGCATTACACTGTCAAATGAACTCTCCTTCTTTGGAGGAAAAACCTCAAAAGAAAGAGACATATTTCTTTTGTTCAAAATATCTATTATCTTCATACCACTACCTCATTCATAGATTCTTTGCCAGTGATCAAGATAACACATTATATATGTTATCTTCTCTCATCAAATAATTACTATATCTCTGTCATCAATTGCTTAATCTCGTCCACTTCGAACTTATAATCCGAATTACAGAAATCACAATGCATAGTGATTGGCTCACCGTCATCTATGATAGACTGTAGTTCCTTACGGCCTATACTGATAAGTGCCTTTGTGACTCTCTCCCGGCTGCAGTTACATTTATACTGAACGCTTCTCTTTTCTTCGATAGTAAGGTCACATCCAAATACTTCCTCGCCGATGATAGATCTCATCATTTCCTCTACAGTCATTCCCTTATCAAAATACTCAGTTACTGACTGGACCTTTGCTATACTCTCTTCAAGCTTTGAAATTGTTTCCTCTGATGCAAATGGAAGCAGCTGGATTATAAATCCTCCTGCATGTTTGATGCTATAATCCTTATCCACCAGAACTCCCAGTCCAACAGATGTTGGTATTTGCTCACTCTCCGCAAAATAGTAAGTTAGATCATCACCAATTTCACTAGTCATAAGAGCTGTAGTACCAACATAAGGCTCCTTCAGTCCCTCATCACGAATTACAGTCAGAACACCAAGTCCAACGGCTGAGGCAACATCCAGATGCTTATTCGGCTTAAGCGGAAGGTCTACATTGTTATTGTAAATGATACTTTTAACATTAGACTTAGCATCTGCAGTTACTGTTATGCTATGAATAGGACCATTTCCCTCCACCTTAAGAGTAAGTACATCTGTGTCATTTTTGCACATGGAACCCATAAGAGCACCACCAGTAAGAAGTCTTCCCATAGCTGCACTACAGACCGGAGATGTATTATGTATCTCACGAGCTTTTTCAACTGAATCCTTTGTATATGCTGCAAAATATCTTATCTCATTTCCTGCAGCCATTCCTTTAATCAAATAATCTTCCAAATCTAAATCCTCACTTAAAACTATTTTATATTTACTGATTCATCTTGAGTTTTTCCTGCTTCTTCTTATCCCTATCTCTTTTTGAAAATACACAGCCACAATAATCTTGCCTATATAGAGAATACTCCTCCGACAGTTCTATAGAACGCTTATATCCATTTTTCTTTTTAAAGTCACTAAAGAGAAATGTGGATGCTCCATATTCTTTTTCCAGGCGGAGCCCAATCTCATTTAACCACTCAGCGTTTTTGTATGGACTAATGGAAAGAGTGGTAGAGAAATAATCAAATCTGTGCTCTTTTGCAAATTCCGCTGTCTTCCTTAGTCGAAGCTCGTAACAGTCATAGCATCTCGCTCCTCTTTCAGGAAGATCCTCGCGTCCCTTGGCCATTTCATAGAAAACCTCCGGCTCATATGATCCTTCCACAACTTTCACATCAAGAGCAAAATCAGCCTCTCTAGTAAATCTATAGAGCTCATCCAGTCTCTTCTGAAATTCATCTTTCTCATCAATGTTCGGATTGTAGAAAAAGACTGTAATATCAAAATGATCTACCAGCACCTCCAGGCAATGGGTACTGCAAGGGCAGCAACAGGCCTGAAGAAGCAAACTAGGCTTCTTGATATCATTTTTCGTATCTTTTTCTGTATTTTTTTCAACTCTAGTTTCAACTCTAGTAAGATACTTTTTATCTATTTCATCTATCTGTTTTTCAAACTCAATATAGTAATTAGTGGACAATCTATCAACTCTCCCCTAAACAAATGATATTTTCCGAAAATCCTATTCAAATCAGTCCAAAGCCCTTCAAAAAATGGTTATTTTGCTCAAAATTGTCTATTTTTAACAGTTGACTTTGTATAACTTTTACAATATACTTATATTAATACAACAAAAAACACTACATAAATAACATTAAAAATCCTACAAAAAATACTATAAATAACTATAAAAAGTGAAGGGGGTTTTGACATGACCGTAGAACAAGCAATTAAGAAGTATAAACTGGAACCTGTAAATGTATATACTGCCAAAGTCAAAGCCAAAGAGCTTAATGTTGAAGAAGTATTATACATGAATGTACAGAAGAATAAGTATGCTTACATTATTAGAGATGGTTCAAGAGGAACCATGCTCTATAGGGATGAGAAGAGTATTTATACAAAGATGTATAAAGGACTTAAGATGATTCCACTTGATCCTTAATTCTCTATCTCCTAAATATAAGCATTTATTAGTCTGCGAATTATTCAATCTATATATAATATTAGACAACTGGTTTTGCCAGTTGTCTTTTTTTGTTTTTATCTTATTGTCTATCTTATGGACAAATAAATTAATTAGTTAGCATAATCTTGAATACATTTACAGCTTCACACTGCTCTTTGTCTTAAGCACCTGATTCAAATGCTCAATACATTCATTATCCAGATCCAAAACATAGATAAACTGATTTTCTTCTGCACCAACATAAACAGCTATCGGTCTTCCACCATTTTCACCCATGTTTTTTCCGATGAATTTCTTAACCTTATATTTTCCTATGCTCAAATCATTGGCTACTCTCTCGTCTTCAGCGTCGGCCATTTTAGTTATTGCACTAGCCTCAATACTCTTAACATTCTTTCTTCTTTTCTTAGCAATAATTTTTGAAATATCAATATCACCATTTGTAAGAATGATCTCGTACTCAAGACTCAACCCATCTTTAAGATAAACAATTAGAGCAATTCCTATAGCAACAAGCAAAAATCCCAAAGGTGGAGATAAAAGAACAAATACTAAAGATGCTCCAGTAAATGCTATCGCCATGGATAAAAATAATATAGACGAAGTAGTCGTTCTTGCCTTTATCAATCTTTCATTATATCTATCCATTATTACTCTCCTTTTTCTTTTTGATGCCTTCCATCATTTCTCTTTCTTTTGATACATCATACAGTCCGCGACCTTCTACCTCATCAACGATTCCAGTAGTCACATTTCTGTAAATGTAATTGTCCACCGTTTCCAAAAGTGCTATAGACTGACAAGCAATTCCAAGTCCTTCACCTGTAAATCCCAGCCCCTCTTCTGTGGTGGCTTTAATATTGATACGATCAATATCCAACTGAAGCGCATCTGAAATATTCTGTCTCATTTCCTGAATATGTGGAAGCATTTTAGGCTTCTGTGCAATGATCGTTGCATCAATATTTCCTATGATATAAGCTTTCTTATCAAGCATCTTCTTTACTTCTTTAAGCAGTTCCAGACTATCTGCTCCTTTATACTTAGGATCTGTGTCAGGAAAATGCTTTCCAATATCCCCTAGCGTTGCAGCTCCCAGAAGACTATCCATAATAGCATGTGTCAAACAGTCAGCGTCAGAATGACCCAAAAGCCCTTTCTCATATGGTATCTTAACACCACCAAGAATCAGGTCTCTATCTGGTACCAACTTATGAACATCATATCCCATTCCAATTCTCATCTTTATTCCTCCCAGACAACATCACTGCCATCGTCAATGAATCGTCCATCTCGATATACTTTAATAACTGTTATTATATTTGAAATACCAAGCACCAGCATTAATACGCCGATTGTGATTACAAGTGCATTTGCAAGATCAAGTGGAATTGCAATAAGTACGATACCTAAAATAAGTGTTATGGCATCATTTATAATATATTGTACAAACTTATCACTCTTGCCCTTTATAATATAGGCATCCCTAATTCTAAGAATAGAATTAATCAGAATCATAATACCAATCGCCTTAACTACGAACGAGGCTATAACTCCGGGCAGGGCAATACATATTATTCCAAATACTATCAACACTATGGCTATGGACATGGTTATCGGCGAATATGAAGCAATAAGAGTACAAGCCATAATCGCTCCAACAATAACAAATACTATACCAACAACCTTTACAGTGAGTGATATTGCACTACCTGGGCAAAATATAAAAAATAGCCCAACAACTATCATCACCAGCGGAATTGCCAGCGAAATTGAATTCTTCTGAAAAAAATCCTTAATCGACTTATTCATTTCTTTAACTCCTTACGAAGTAGTTTTTTAGATTGCCCCTATACTTAACCTAAACAAACAAAGGCTATTTTACTATATTCCTAGCAAAAAAGCAAAATAGGATATCATAAATCACTATCTTCTAATCACATTAAATAAGCACTTCTGTTTTTATACTAATCTTTTATTGAAATAATCCTCTTTATTTCATCCGCAACAGAATTATCCCAGTTCGGTCCGATAATGATATCCGCCGCATCAAGAGCCACCTGAGAGGAATTGGAAACTGCATATCCTATTCCAGCCAGTCTTATCATATCTGCATCATTATCTGCATTTCCAAATGCAGCCACTTCCGACAAATCTAATCCCAATATCTTGCAGACACTTCGAAGACCGGAGCCCTTTCCAGCATCTTTATATGATATTTCAATAAGCTGTGGAAGAGAAGATGTGTAATAAATGTCATCAACTTCACGCTGAAGTCTACCTACTAGCTCTTCAAAAAGTTCTGTATCAAACACATTGTAGTTCATGCAGTCCAGCTCTGACTTTTTCTCATTAATGAACGCTCTTATATCATCCTCAGCATGTCTTGTCTTTCTAAGATACTTCTTTCTATGCTCAGATATTTTTTCATTACTTAGTAGTGTATCCAGAAGTCGCCTGTCAGAATGCGGAACGCCTCTGGTGAAGGCGTCAAGATAAACAGTGTCAATATAATCATCAGCAACTTTAACTATCTGTTCTACAGAATGAGGATTAAGAAACATAGCTGATAAGCACTCTCTATTAACTGTATCAAATACATTGGCACCATTAGAGCAGATTGCATATCTTATACCTGGCACCTGAGAGATTTCATCAGGTATGGAATAAAATGATCTTCCACTAGCTATAATCGGCTCAATCCCAGCCTCTGCCGCCATAATGATTGCTTCTCTGGTTTCCTCTGACAGTCTTCCCTGCCCATCCAGAGCTGTATCATCAAGATCAAATGCTATAGCCTTGATCTTTTTGATTCTATCATTCATCTCTTCATCATCTGTAAATTCGTCTATATATTTGTCTTTAAAGTTTTCTAGATTTTTAGATTCTATCATCTTAACTCCGCTTCTTCCAGAACTCTCTCTGTTACATGGCCATCACAGGCGCCCATATATTTTTCAAAGAACTGATCCAGCTGCAGTTCAGTATTTTGTTTAGAGTACATTTCAGTGCTTAAAACCGCCTTCAACTCTCCTGCTGTTTTCACCACTGGAGCCGGAAAATCCTTTGGATCCAGATAAAAGCCTCTATTCTTTCTATATTCCTCAATATCAGGACAGAAAAGTATAAATGGTTTTCTATAAGTAAGATAATCAAAAAGAATGGACGAATAGTCCGTTATCATTAGATCTGCTCTGGCAAGAAGTTCCTCAGTAGACACCTTCCTGCTTCTATCATCAAAATATTCAGGATATTTCTTTCGCATATTAGGGTGAGGTCTTACTATCAGATACCAGTCAGAAAGCCCACCAAATACCTTCTCTATCCCCATATCCAGTCCAGGACATTTAGGATCAGAGGCATTTCCTGAAAATGAAGGAGTATAGATTGCCACCTTTTTACCTGCAGCTTCAGGATAATACTTTTCAAATTTTCTTAGAGCCTTTTTATTCCAGCTATCTCTATAATATACATCCGTTCTAGCTATTCCTATTGGCTTTGTAATCCCTTTTGGAAGCCCCAGCGCCTGTTCCCAAACCGGCACACAGATTGGAGCACTTACAGTAACCAGATCATAATTAGCTGTTACATTTCCCTTATAATCCTTTGGAATATCATCTTTCGTATCATATCCCATCTTCTTGAGTAATCCGCCAGAATGCCACAGCTGGATAACCTTTGTCTCCTTACGCTTCTTACAGGATGATACCGGAAGAAAATAACTACATATATAGACCGTTCCGGCTGAAGCATATAGCTTCATAAATTTTCTCATAAAAATAAAGCCCTTAAGTAGAGACATCCTCCCGATGTCCCCACAATAAACTACAGGCATTTTTCCTCTTTTGATAAGCTCATCAAAAACAGTCTTCATGCTAAATGGAAGCTTATCACTATGCATATCTGCCAATATGATAAGATCACTGTCCACCTTACTCTTCTTCACGGCTTCAGCGTATACCTTAGGCAAATACTTATTTTGAATAAACATTTTGATATATTGTTTTATTCTAAACTTTATATTCATTATTTTTCCAATTATTTTGAACTTTGACTCAGGATAAAGATAACTCGTTATTCATTATCAATGATATCTTCTACCGCGTAACCAGAAATACCAATGACATTGGCATTATTTCTTTCTGCAGCTTCATTTCTCTGGATTACACTGGTTGTAACCGCATCAGTAGCTGTAGCTGAATCAGGAACATTTACTGATAGACCACTATTCTCCACAGTCTTCTTTAATGTTTCAACTTCCGCAGCTAAATTATCGATTGTTGTCTGCATCTGAGCAGCATTAGTTTCATACTCATTATTCTTAGATGTAAGACTGTCTCTCTCAAGCTTAAGGTTTTCTATCTCATTATTCTTTGTAGAAATAGTCTGGTTATAAGAAGTTTCGAGAGCTCTTAATTTTTCCTTATAATCATCCTTAATCTCTGGCGATACAAGGAAATAGAATACAGCCACACCTATAAGCATTCCTGCTAACATATAGATATTTGAAAATCTTGCAAGATTCTGATCTTTATATCTCTTAAGTCTAAGGCTTCTTGTCTTTTCCTGCTCCTTAGGAACAATTTTTTTCGGAGTACGAGGTCTTTCCTCTTCGATACCATAATACTCACTGGTATCCATATCATCTTCAGGCACATCAGAAGAATATCTTCTGCCTTTCCCAGAAGGCCTTCTTTCCGAATTACGATTGGTAACATTTTCATATTCTATATTATCAGGAATATCATCTAATATATCGTCTGCTTCATTATCAGACACAGAATCCGAAGAATCATTTAAGCCCAACGATGCAAGATCAGGATCATGTTCATAATCTATATCATCTTCACTAGAAGAAACTGATGATGCGGAAATCTCATCCGAAACATCATCCAACTCATCAGGTGATATATCATAATCCTCTGGCATGTCAGGAATATCGTAATCCTCAGGCATATCAGGAATATCATCTAATATTTCATCATCATAATTCGACATAATTATTTCTCTTTCTGTAAATACTCTTCATATAGCTTCTTAATATCTCCTACGAGATATAGCGACCCAACTGCCACAAAGAGGCTTGGATCACCATAGTCAGTATATTTCTGAGTTTCATTTTCTTTTTTCCAATATTTAAGCATTTCATCCCAGGCATCAGCTACTGAATCATATCCATAAACTAAAGCCTCCTGCCCCATATACTTTTTAAATATACTTACCAGCTCAGCACACTTTGTTCGTCTATCATTGGATAATTCACCAATAAAAATGGATGCTGACACCTTTTCCTGCAAGCTATTTAACTTATCCGTCAGGACCTTAACTATATTATCATAATCCTTATCGTTAGAAACTGCAAATAGTAAACTCAAAGGAACCCTATGGATATGGGAATCCATTTCCTCATAACGCTGTTCGCATAGTTCACCCAAGGACTCAACAAATCTGATAATAGCATCCTCATTATGAGCACCATCAACCAGAAATCTTCTGTCTTCATCCATGAATTCCATTCGTCCCGGCCAACTAAAGCTCTTAACAGCATTTTTCAGAACCTTTATATCATTCTCATCAAAACTGATACTACTCTTTGGACTACTCTTTGGACTATTCTTTGAACTCCTCTTAATCTTATCTTCAAGAACAGCAAATGTAAGCGCTGCAGTTAAAAAGTTATCCCTCTGATATTTTGCTGTAAATGAATCAATAAGGCCAAATATATCTGCTCCCACCTGCTCTTCAAGTAAGTCAGAATAATCACTAACCTTATAGCGAGGACTGCACTGCTCCTCCGCCTTTTTCTCTATCACCACATCCGCTTCTATCTCTCCAGTATTATAAACTACTGGAATACCCTTCTTAATAATACCTGCCTTTTCTCCAGCTATTTTAGGAATAGTATCACCAAGATATTGCATATGATCTAAACCAATAGAGGTTATAACACTCACCTCAGGAGTTACTATATTAGTAGCATCCAGCCTTCCGCCCAAACCTGTTTCAAGTACAATATAATCACATTTCTGCTCCTGAAAGTAAAGAGCTGCCATGATAAATAAGAATTCAAAAAACGCAGGATGCTGAATCAAATCTTCTTCTACCATTTCTGTAACCACAGACTTGACTCTAGCATAGATATCCACCAAAGCGTCATCAGAAATCTCATTTCCATCTATAGAGATTCTTTCGTTAATCCTAATCAAATGAGGCGATGTAAAAAGTCCGGTTTTATAGCCGCTACTTTGTAGCATAAGCGAAGTAAACTTTGCAACAGAACCTTTACCATTTGTACCTGCAATATGTATTATCTTTGGCCCTTCACTTTTAGAGGTAATGTTCCCCCCTGCTCTTTCACTTGCACAAAATTCACCTTTATAGTACTTCAAAATTCCAAGTCTATTAAGCACTTTCTCCGTATTTGTCAATTCAGTTTTTTGAGTGAATTTGGGAATATCCAAAAGAGCCTTTTCCACCTCCAGATATTCATTCAATCCATTCTCCATAATAAGCCTCCAGCCATTTGATAGAACAATCCAAAGGCTCGAAACACCCTTAATGGACATCTCGAGCCAATAATTTTTTATATTAGTTACAGGTTTCAAATAATAGTTAAATTATAGTTTCTCTGCCTTCTCAGTAGCCATTACATAAGTAAATACTAAGAGTATCAGATTAATCAAAAGTGGTGCCACCACACTTCCATATTCATTAGAACTATCATATACAAATGTAAGCATATAAGTTGGCAAATACTTACCAAAATCAAAATACCTAAGTATATCCGGTGCAACCAGAACTGTACCTATTACCGATATAGCAGCTGCCACACCACTCTTAAACCAGGCAGAGAAAAGAAGAATATATGCTATGATAAAAAACATATTTAGTCCCTGTATCATAGCACAGAACATGGCATTTCCAAAAGACATATTTCTTTCCATAAATGAACCTGCCATAACAAAGTACATTAAATATCCTGTAAATACAGCAGCTCCTGAAACACATCCATATACCAGACATTTTCCAACTATGATATCTCTACATTTGTAGCCCTGTTCTCTCGGTAAAATCCATTTTCCATCTCTCTTCTCATGAGGAAGAATACCATTACATACAAGAATAACTATTAAAGAGTAGAATACGCCAATATAATAGGAATAAACCCCAAGGCTTTCTCTAACCAATCTTGGATATAATTCTCCCATCATTATTTCAAGAGAACTAATATCAATACCTGGAAGTTCAGATGTAAGGGCATCTGGAATATCAGTAAAAATATATGTAAATGCCATGATCATTACAGCTATACCTAAGGAAAGTGCAAAAAACAGGATCAACTTACCAGTTCTAGTAACTTCCTTAATATCCTTCTTAATACAGCATTTTATATTTCTAAATGTATCACTCATAGGCACACCTCCTGAAAGATATTATCAAGAGAAAGCGCAGCACTACTAATGGATACAATTTCCTGAGGCATATTTCCTAATCCCTGCAAAATCCTCTGCTGTCCACCAATCCTATCTTCATCCTCAATCTTAAGCTGAATCGTTAAAGGATCGATAATATAGATCTGATCTGTATATTTTGATAATAACTCAAGATCCGGTTCTGTACTGAACTTAACATTTACTAAAGAAACACTCTTTCTGCTTTCGGCTATATCAACCTCTCTGGCAATCACTCCATTTGTAAGGAAACCAGCCCTATCACAAATACTATCCATATCTGCAAGGATGTGCGTTGAAAGGATTACGGTTTTTCCCTCTGATTTTAGTTTTAGAAGAATATTCTTAACATCATTTCTACCAGCAGGATCCAGTGCAGAAGTTGGCTCATCCAAAAGTACAATCTTGGGATCATTCACTAAAACTGCTGCTATACCAAGCCTCTGTCTCATACCACGAGACATGGTCTTAACTTTAAGACCTTTAGTAAGACCTACAAGATTAAGAAGTTCATCTCTCCTTGCAGGATTACTGTCCATCAAAAGAAAATCCAAATATTCATCCGTTGTCAGATAATCATAAAAAGCAGGTAGATCCGGAAGGTACGCTGCCCCTGTAAAGCTGCAGTTTCCACCATCCGCCTCCATTAGTCCTGACATAATATTCATAAGAGTAGTCTTGCCGGCACCATTTATTCCAATCAATCCATAAATAGTTCCTTCTTCTATTTCAAAACTAACACCCTTTAAAACCTCATGTGTTTTAAAACTTTTTCTTATATTGGATACTTTTATCAAACTCGTTTTCCTTTATCTCTAATAGCTATCTGTTTTTTCTAATCTAGTTCTGGCCTATTTCTAATTAATCTCTAATTTTTCAGCTGTATTTTCAAATTTTAAGCTGTTTTTTATCTATTATCCACTTTCTCAGGATACATATCATGTTGAGAAAGTCTCTGCCAAGCCATCTCTTCCCACTTTGTTCCCTTACGGCCGTAGTTAGTATATGGATCTATTGAGATACCTCCTCTTGGAGTAAACTTGCCCCATACCTCAATATACTTTGGATCCATTAGTTCTATAAGATCCTTCATAATCTTATTTACACAATCCTCATGGAAATCACCATGGTTCCTAAAACTAAAGAGGTACAGCTTAAGAGATTTACTCTCTACCATCTTCACATCCGGTATATAAGAAATATAAATGGTAGCAAAATCAGGCTGACCAGTTATAGGACATAGACTTGTAAATTCAGGACAATTAAACTTTACAAAATAATCAGTATCCTGATGTTTATTTTCAAATGTCTCCAATAAAGAAGGATCATAATCCTGAGGATATTTCACTCCCTGATTGCCCAGAAGTTTTAATCCTTCTCTTTCTCGTTTACTGTCACTATTATTATCTAAGGATTTTTTTATATTATTTTCTATATTGTTTTCTATATTATTTTCTATATTATTTTTTTTATCACTCATATCTTCCTCACAATCAATTAATTACTTTTTGTAAGATACTCTCGCCAATCAGTATAATGTACCTCACCCTTTTCAGTTGAGTACAGAATACAATCCGCCACTTTTTTTCCAGTCAGCTTTTCGAGCGTCAGCCCGTACAGATACATCTGTGCTGCATATTTTGATATTAATTCCGTCTTACTTTTTATATTATCAGTTTTATAATCAACAAGGATAATATCATCATGCTCAATAAAATATGCATCAATAATACCCTGTATTATAACATAGTCGTCATTAACCTGGGCATTAATATTTTCAATATTAAATCCTGGTAATTCATTAAACTCCAACCCAACCATAAACTGTTGTTCCCTGAATAAAGAATTATCGCTATAAGCTTTCTTCATTCTATAAAAAAGTGAAGAGGAATCATCACTATAAAAACCTGAAAGCTTTTCTATATCAACCAGCGTTCTATCCTCATCATCAAAGAACCTGCTTGCAAGAACTCTCTCTATCTCCATAACAAGCTCAGCTTTGGAATTCACCATATTATAATCCATTTTTTCAAAAACTCTATGGATGGCAGTTCCTCTTTTTGCCGCCTTACGCATAGCCTCTTCCATATTTGGAGTCCTGCTTTTTCGCTTTTTAGAGTCTTTTGTTTTAGTATTATCATTTTGATTTTTTAAACCACCAAAATGAGCCGCAAGTTCTTCTACACCAATAGATTCTGCAATAGCTCCTTCATCATCAGAAAAGTCACCTGTCTTTAGTATATTCATATCATGAATCATTTGTTCTGAATGCTTAATCTCAGAAACTGACATTTTAGATTTGCATCTTGTAGATAATAGATACTTATACTCAAAATCATAAGGATTGTCTGTTTCTAAATTATTTTCTAATTTATTTTCTAATTCTTTTTCTAATTTTTTATCTGATTCTTTATCTGATTCTTTATCTAGGTCATTAATATTCTGAATACATTTTAAGCTATCTTCCAGATTTCTAAAGCTTTCTCTATAATCCAAATCCTTCTTAATATATTCTTTCTTAAAGCCTTCTTTTAGTTCTGCTGCATCTATTTCAGTAACGATGATTGGCAGTTCTGGAGTTTGCCCCTGTTCTAATGCAGAAACTGAGACAGAATCATGTTCGACTGCATAGTTGCAAAAATCCATATAACTATTGCAATCATCCAAAATCCCAACATTATTGTCGCTCTCTTTTCCAACCATGATAAGCTTTTCTTCTGCTCTTGTCATAGCAACATATAGAAGTCTCGCTTCCTCGGCTTTATTGTTATGATCTGTTATAATTTTGACAATCTCGCCCTTGTTGCTGGACTTCACAAACTTCAGTCTTTTACCTTCAGGATCAAGTATTCTAAATCTATCCATAACTATACGGAAGTTTTTATCCACATACGCTCCTGATACTTTTTCGCTTTTAACCAGTTTCTTCTCAATCTGTCCCACAAATACGATCGGATATTCCAGACCTTTGGTCTTATGAATAGTAGTAATATTTACAACATTTCCATTATTTGGTCCACCATCCTCATCTAACTCTTTCTCCATATCTATACACCTATCGATATACTGCAGAAAATCAAAAAGCCCAACGCTGGAATCCTTCTCAAACTCTCTGGCATAGTAGCCAAGCTTTTCTATCTTTTCAATTCTTCTTGAGCCATCTGGCATAGCAGCCACAAAGCTAGCATAATCAGTATCCTTTAAAATCAGTTCAATAAGATCCGAAATAGTAATATATGGTCTAAGTCCGGTCCATTTCGAAAGCATATTATTAACTTCTTTTATTTTATCAGCAATACCTTTTAACTCAAAATCATCTGACTCTTCATACTCCTTAATAAATATTCTGCACTTATCCGGTAAACTGATATAGGAATTCCGAACCAGCCCATTTATCCTTACTAATTCATCCTCTCGTATTCCACCAATATGAGAAAGAAGAACAGACGCATACGGAATATCCTGCTGAATGTTATCAATAACTCTGAGAACAGACATCAAAGTCTTTATCTCCACTGCATCAAAATATCCTCTGCTCTTTGCACAGTGAGCAGGTATTCCCATCTGATCAAAAATCTTCATCATCTTTGGTGCATCAGAAAGAGAGCGCTCTATTATAACCACATCCCCAAAAGTTGCCCTTCGATATCTGGTATTGGTTTCATTCTCTGGTTTATCTTTATCAAACTTTTTATTTAATACATAAAATGGTTCTATCCCTTTTTCTTCATCTCCATTTATAAGTTCAAGAATCCTCTTACCAATAGATATAGCAACAATCTCACTCTTATCTAATCGATCTTCATCAGCTTCAATATTGGAAATCTTTATAAGTTCAGCTTTACCACCTGTACTTAATTCAGAATCTGGATAATGATTTTTATATGCCACTTCGTCAGGTGTGTGTAGCGCAACTATGTCTGTATATTCAATTCCTCCAAATCCATTTTTCATTACATTTCTAAAAATGAAATTGGTAGCCTCAAGCACTTCTCTTCTAGAACGATAATTCATATTAAGAGTAAGGAGTGTTCCGCCATCCTTCGTTTCATATTTATGACTTTTATTTACGAATATTTCAGGCTTTGCATCTCTAAAACCATAGATGCTCTGCTTTACATCTCCAACCATGAATATATTCTTTGGATTTCCTTTTGCGTCTCTTCTGGCAATGGCATTGAGAAGATTTTCCTGTATATCACTGCTGTCCTGATACTCATCTACATAGATATATTTATACTCCTGAGACTTTGCTACTCCGAGTTTAGTAGGCTGCTGTTTTTTCAGATCATAAAGAATACTAAATGCCATATGAGCCACATCGTTGAACTCATATTTCTTTAACCTATTCTTTTCATTTATAAGTGCTGTCTTAAATTCTTCTACAATATCAATTATGCAATTATTAAACTTCGCCTGCGCACTAACCTCTTCTTTCAAAACATCAGGATCAGGTATCTTACCAAATATATCCTTTACCCTAGAATGAATATCTGCATAATATTCCTTTTCTTCATCAGGAAAGTAACTACTCACTTCGTCCTTCTTTACTTCTGTAGCTTTAGCCCTGCTGGTCAATGTAAAACTACCGAAGGCTTTTCCGGCTTCGAACTTACCTTCATAGGATTTACATATTCTTGAACTTTTTACTACAGTAAGATCATTTTCAAATATCTCAAGTAACTTTCCAAATATGAATTTTTCTTTATAATCTGAGCTAACTAACTGTGAAGAATAATCTGTCTTAATTTTCTTTATACAGTCATTTAAAAGCAGAGCAAAATCATCCGCAATTACATTTAGATATTCCACATAACTATCCGCCCAATTGGTATTAAAAACTTCTGAATCCAATTCAAAATCTTCTCTGGCCGCCTTCAGCCATCCTTCTTGATCCGCATATCCACTGGATGCATCATAGATTTTTAGGACTAGACTCTTTATAGCTTCATCCCTTATATTTTTGCTCATCATAAAAGATGCTATCTTTTTTAAAACTTCATCATCCCTATAATGCTGTTCAAGTATTTTCTCCAGAATCGCCTCTTTTAGCAACAGAGTTTCATTTCCCTGGGTAATATTAAAAGATGGATCTACACCCACAAGATTAAAATTCTCTCTAACCACCTTATTACAGAAACTATCGGTGGTCATAATGTCAGCTTTTTCTGCCAACGCAAGCTGTTTTCCCAGCCTTGCGCTAATCTCAGGATCTGATGTTGATGCAGCTGCCTTTTCAAGAGCGCTTATAATCTTGGTTCTCATCTGAGAAGCGGCTTCTTTCATAAATGTAACTACTAGAATTTCATCTATATCAGCTTTTCCGGATATAACTGTCTGTATTATTCTTTCTACCATAACAGCAGTTTTTCCAGAACCTGCTGCAGCAGAAACAAGTATATTCTCATCAAGTTTTAAACTATCTAAAACTCCCTGCTGTCCTTCATTCCAATCAGGCATATTTACCTCCATAAATTTCGAGCTGTGATATAGCAAATTGGCAACCACTACTCTGGCTTTTCTGATTTATTATTATCTAAAATAAATTTTTCTGATCTCAGTTTTACCATATCTTTATCATCAAATTTTTCTGCAATCTGATTAAACTCTTCCATGTTTCCGTTTTCTAATTTTATATATTTTTCTTTTCCAGCATACTCATTGAATCGGCAAACACTCTTATATGAGCAAAATGAACATTCACCTTCCATCGGTGCTTTTTCAAACTTACCGGCAAGTATTTCCTCTGCCTTTTCTTTCATTACATGAACACTATACTCTTCAACCTTTTTTAGATTCTCTCCTGTCATGAAGATAACATTTTTCTTAAGTTCGCCTCTATACATATCCGCATTAATTACCTCGCTGGTATCCTTTACGCGAACAGCATTCTTCTCGCTATTATTATCATTTTCTTTATTACCACTTTCTTTATTACTGATTTTAACCATATCCTTCTCATGCAAGTTCAGTAAATCCAAAGGTTCGTCATTGGTTATTCCTTTAAGCTTTAGCTCAAGTTTTTCTTTTGTTTCTATTTTTGAATAATCCTTTTTGAGCACTTCCTTTTCATGAGTTGAATTACTCTTTATCTCCGGATTATCCACATTGTAATAATATACTCCCGCAGGAATAACATTATCCTTCCCAACACTCTGTTCAAGAATATCACTTACTATTTTCGAATAAACCAGAAGCTGAATATCTCGTCCTTCCTTTACAGATAAAGCATCCATTGATTTATTTCCGGTTTTATAATCCACTATCCTAAGATATAATTTATTATTTTTATTTATATTAGAAGCGATAGAAGTATTAGCAATATTATCTGCGTCAAGAACAGAATTATTTTCTTGATTATTTTCTTGATTATTTTTTTGATTATTATCTTGATTATTAAAAGAATCAATTCTATCAACGATTCCATTTATGGTCACAGTTACATCTGTATCATCTGGTCTTTTAGCTGTAAATTCTGCTGTAAATTTCTGTTCTAGACTAAGGGGACTAAACTTACCTTTTATAATATGCTCCTTCAGTCGAATAATATTCTTTCTTGTAAGCGCATAAAGATTATCCTTTACAATCCGCGCCTTACCATCCATTTCTTCAAGCTTTAGATTGTCTGTATCCAAATCTATATCAGAGTCTATATTGTTTTGATTTTCTATTTGATTTTCTATTTGATTTTCTATCTGGTCTTCTCTATTATCTTTATTCAGATTTTCTTCTGGATTTTTATTCAGATTTTCTTCTAAATTTTTATTCAAATTTTCTTCTGGATTTATATCTTGATTTATATCTGGATTTTCTTTCAGGTTTTCATCTAGATCAGCATTCAGGTCAAAATCCAGTACATCATTCACCAGTTCCATAATCTCAGAATTCATCTCTGCATCCCAGGCTTCTTCAAGATAACCATTTGCTATCTCCACCAACTTATCATCATCTACAGAGCTCCAGTCATTATTATGATTATCCTTAACTTCATTAAATGTTTTCTCAAACACTGAATGCATAATATTTCCAACAGAATAAAACTCTATCTTCTTCTCAGGTCTTTCTTTTAGCCCCAGTACATACTGCATTAAATATTCATACGGACACCCTGCATATGTTTCAATTTTTGATACTGAAAGCCTAAGATCCAGGTTTTTCATTATGTCATTGGAAATAGGTAATGATTTATTGTTAAATAAAAATCCTGCCTTTAAATGTTCTATATCCGAAAGAGTTGATAACCCCGATTCTCCCGAAAACTTTATATATCTATCAATATTCTCACATAGCTCAGGGGAGGCCTGTCCCTGATTATGCACCTGTTCTAAAGCTTCTCTAACCCATCCTATAAACTGCCTTCTATCACTGGCTTTTGTTCCTGCCAAGTCCGAACACTGTCTATAAACCACCTGCAATCCTGGATACAATCCACTAACTCTTCCCAACAGGAAAGAAGGACTTATACCTTTTGCAGACTCACTTAAATCATGATAACTTAGAGACAGTTTGTCTGTGGCCTTTGAAAATACCTGATATATAAGAAACAGTTCATCAATACTCTGCTGAACCCCAGTACCAGACAAAGTCTTAATACGCCCATTTTCATCAGTGATTTCACCTAATGCTTTAATCAGCTGATCCTTATCCTTATCAGATAATATTCTTCCTGCAGATTTTGGCGCAGGGATGACACCATCATTTATACCAACAACATAAACTATCTTTGCTGATAAAATTCTTGATCTATCTATGTCACATACTGAAATGGAATCCATAGTTGGTGGTATAACACCAACCTTAAGCTCACCAATTCCAGAAGCAAGTATTTCCTTAAAATCATGAATAGACATCTCCTCATCTCCAAGAAGACTGTCTGTCTGTTCAAGCAGCTTTTCAAAAACAGTATAAAGACTGGTCATAACCTTTGACTCTGTCATCATCTGCTGATCCTCAAGGAATTCAGCTGCATTTTCCATTCTGGTTTTGAAATGGAGCTTTTCCATAATTTTATATAAAGCATCAATAATGTCATGCACCTTATATAAATAATTCTTTGATCCGCCTTTATCAGTAAGAGCCAGCATAGGGGACAGAACTTCCAGAACTTCCTTTCTGGTCTGATTCAGTCTTGCATAAGATTTTTTTCTACTTTCGAATTGCTTGTCTTTTTTAGTTTTACCGTATGTCCTGATAGGTTTCTTCCACAGTTTTCTTCCACGAATACCAGTCCTGAGAACATAGTTCTCCAGTTGATCCACATGATAGCTCCATATATTTCTAACTATCCCTGTCTTAAGGAAGCCAAAAACACTGCCGTAATCAAAATCATTATCAAATATATCCAATATTCTAAGTATCGCTTCTGAATACGGATTTTTCCTAAGTGGACGGCTATAATCATAAAATGCAGGTATTTCATATTCAGTAAATACTCTCTCTGCATAGTTATCAAACTTCTCTATATCTCCAGTCACAACAACAACATCCCGATATCTATATCCGGATTTGACTGCCCTACGAATATCCTCTGCAACGATTCTTATCTCATTTTCCAAGGTATCTGTATGGAATAATTGAATATTATTGTGATTAATTGGACCATCATATTTTACTGCTGGATATCTAAACACATGGTCTGTTAGATGTTTAAGCTCCGCCGACTCAGTTTGACAATCATTTATATATAAAACCTCTGGCTTTTCCCCCATTACCATCTGAAGCCCAATATATGTTTGAAAACTTTGATGGAAGATATCATGTTCCTGAATCTCAATCCCATTTGTAAGATAATCCTGAAGAACTTGTTCATCTATACATAGAGAAAATCTCATCCCCTCTGCTCTTTTAGATAAAGCACCAATAACTCCCAGCTGATCTGGAGTAAATCCTCTAAACTCATCAAACACAAATGTGGTTCCATCAGTAAAGTCACATGACATATCTACTTTTTTAAGAAGTCGTATAAGTAACTTAAGTCTCTCCTCAGAAATAGTATAAACATCATCCGAAAAGCCTCCCAGATCCTTCTTACTTTCTGCCAGAACCTGAGTGAATTCATGATATATTTTTGAAACATCTTTAAGCTTAGCAATCAATCCCTCTTTTTCAGAAGGAATAATACTGATACTAGCATCCAGATCATCTGGAGAAACATTGTACTGGAGCATTTCGGAAATGAGTGACTTAACCTCTTTGATGAAGCCCATCCTGTCCACACTTCCACCATATATTTCCAGTTCCTCTTTTTTTCGACCTGCTACGACTCTCACAAGCATGTTCTTTTCGAACTCTTCCATTACCTGTGTATTCTGGATTCCCAATTCTCCAAAAATTCTAAATGCAAGTCTATTAAAGCCCAGAACATCCACATTTAAAAATCCCGGCCTATTATGAAGCTCACTATTCATCCTAATAAGTTTCTTCTCATATGCATTTGAAACCTGCTCAGGAACCACCATAATATATTTCTTATCAGGATACTTATATGCCTGATCTAGTATCCATTTACAAAGCTCTGTTGTTTTTCCTGACCTGGCTGGTCCAGCTAAAATCTGATATTTCATCGAATTGCCTTTCATATATTTATTTATCTGATATTTATTTATCTGGTATTTATTTATATGGTACTTTAAGTCTACCACATAGTAGTGTCCAAAAATCCGACCACCCTAAATTATTATCTCATTTTGAAACTTATGCTATTATACCAAATCCCATTCTTTTCTAGTATCATTTTATATTCTTCATTTTTCTTTAATGCCCCTTGAGAAAACCACAAAAAATCTTTATAATAATCTATATATTAAAAACCTAGAACTTATATCGACCTAAAGGGGGATAAAGAAATGCAGACTTTTAAAATCGATTCACCATATAATAATCTGATAAGCTTGAAGGTGTCTCAGGGACATTTTGCTACCACATCTTCACATATCAATTACTATATTGACCTGACAACACTTAAAGCAAGAGCAAGCGAAGCAAAGGCTGTTGCTAAGTCAATGAGTCAGGAATATCTGGCAACAACCATAGTAGATACCATCATTTGTATCGATGGAACAGATGTAGTTGGTGCATATCTTGCAGATGCTCTTACAGAATCAGGAATCATGTCTATGAACCAGCATGGTACAATGTATGTTATAACACCTGAAACAAACTCTGTTGGACAGCTTATCTTCAAAGATAATGTAATACCGATGATCAACAAGAGACATGTGCTTGTTCTTCTTTCAACTGCCACAACCGGGCATACAACTGAGCAGGCCATCGACTGTATCGAATATTATGGTGGTACAATCGCAGGTATATCTGCTATATTCTCTGCCGTTGACAGTGTTCGTGGCCATGATATTCATTCAATATTCCACACAAATGATATTGAGGGCTATGCTTCTTACAACTCACATAATTGCCCACTATGTCAGTCAGGAGTTAAGCTTGACGGACTTGTATCTGCTGGTGGATTATCACAAATGAGATAAATAATAAATATAAACACTAAAAAAGCAGTACATTTTGATATTTCAAAATATGTACTGCTTTTTTAATTATTTATTGTACTACTTCTGTAATTTACCAAGATCTGACTTTTCAAGAATAACAAGCAGTTCATTCTTCTCTTCCAAAGGCTTATTTGGATCCACAAATGAATGCATTCCTGTCTCATCCTTTATTGCAACGATATTTGCATGATAGTTTTTACGAAGGTTAAGCTCGATAAGACTCTTACCAACCCAATCTTTCTTAGGATGCATTTCAAGCATGCACAGGTTCTTATCAATATCGAAATAATCCATAAAACTTTCCGACATAAGGGTTCTTGCTATTCTAGCGCCTGTTTCTTCCTCAGGATAGATAACTCTATCAGCACCAACCTTTTCCAGGATTGCTCCCATTCTTTCGTCTGCAGCTTTAGCCATAACATATGGAACTCCCAGTTCCTTAGAAACCATAACAGTCATAATGCTGGCTGTAAGATCTGAACCCATGGCTACAACAACCACATCCATATTTTCAATTCCGGTTCCTGCTATGGACTCCGCATTCTTTAAATCTGCTTCTATGGCAAATGATACCTGGCTTGAAATCTTCTCAAGAACAGCTGGATCTGCATCTACTGCCATAACATCCGCTCCCAAATCAGAAAGAGTCAGCGCTACTCTTTTTCCAAATCGTCCCATTCCCAGAACTGCTATCTGTTTACTCATAATAACCTCCATTTAACCAGCGAAGAAATCGCCCTTTGAATATTTAACTTTATTACGCTCAGTTCCACTATAATTAAAGAAAAGAGCCATGGATATAGGACCTATTCGTCCCAGATACATACAAATGATTACCAATAATTTACCTATTCTATTCAGCTGTGGAGTAAGCCCTCGAGACAGTCCAACTGTAGCTGTCGCACTAAACATTTCGTAAGAAGCATCCACCGTATTAACATCATTTGTCACCATAAGCAGTAACAGGAAGATAAATGTAACTACGAAGCTGACCATTATAATAGCTGACGCCTTCTTGATAAGTCCT